>JAIRUO010000252.1 GCA_031254385.1 Treponema sp.
CCTATGGAAATGATTTGTTCGGCAATTGCGGAGGCCTGCGCTTTGTTTTCTTATACAGGTGGCATCAGGGCGATAATTTCTATACCCGGTGGAGCAGATATCGCAAAAAGGACTATGAATGAACGGCTTGGTATCGTGGGGGGCCTTTCTATACTTGGTACCACAGGCATTGTAGAGCCTATGAGCGAAAGGGCTATAATAGAAACGATAAAAACTGAAATTGATGTTCAGACAGCTTCCGGTAGGACGAGCCTTCTGGTAACGCCCGGCAATTATGGCCGTGAGTTTGCAGAAAAAAACCTTGGCATAAATATAGAAGAAGCGATTAAGTGTTCAAACTTTATTGGCGACATGCTTGACTACGCTTGCATAAAAGGCATTGAAAAAATCACCCTCATAGGCCACGCAGGGAAATTGGTGAAACTCGCAGGCGGCGTTATGAATACCCATTCGTCTATCGCCGACTGCCGCATGGAAATAATAGCGGCCCATTGCGCTCTTGCAGGCGCAGGAACAGAAACAATTCGTCAAATTATGACATGTATAACCGTGGAAGCTGCATTGGTAATAATTGACCAGCTTGGTATTAGCGATGCGGTCTGGAAAAGCATTGGGCAAAGAATCGGATTTCACCTTCGGGAAAGAACACGTGGAAGTGTTGCTGTTGAATATATTGTTTTCACTCAGGAACATGGCGTTCTAATTCACTCAAACACGGAGCGAGTATGAAGGGCAAATTATACGGAATAGGGGCAGGCCCCGGAGACCCGGAACTCCTGACCATAAAAGCAGTGAATACAATTCAGAAATGTGATGTAATAGCAGTGCCAATTACCGGAAATGGAGAAAGAACCGCTTTTTGCATAATTGAAAAATATCTAGCAGAAAAAGAATTGCTTGAATGTCGTTTTGCAATGGAACACAATATGGCAAAACGCAGAGAAGCCCGGCAGCGTGCCGCCTCTGACATAATGCGGTTCCTTGATGACGGAAAAAATGTAGGTTTTGTTACGTTAGGCGATCCGGCTACCTATTCCACCTATATGTATGTTCATCAAATCATTGTGAGCCAGGGCGTTGATGCAGAAATTATTCCAGGAATTACTTCATACGCTGCGGCTGCAGCAGCTTTCGGCGTTGCGCTTTGCGAAGGCAGCGAAACCCTTACGATCATTCCAGCGAGCTATGATGCCAATATTGATGAATTGCTTAGCCGCCCCGGTAACAAGGTGATTATGAAGTCCGGGGGGAATTTAACGCAGGTGCTAGAAAAGTTAAAGCAATGTTCCTATGGCGAACGGACAAAAATCGCCTGCCGCTGCACTATGGACGGGCAAAGGCTCTTTAACAGCATTGACGATTACGAAAAATCACCGGAAAGCGGTTATTTCACCATAGCGATAGTCAAGGAAAAATCATAATGGTTTATTTTGTAGGCGCAGGGCCGGGAAACAAGGAACTGATTACCGTTAGGGGAATGAAGCTCATTGGTTTGGCGGATTGTGTCATTTATGCGGGTTCTTTGGTCAACCCCGAACTTCTCGAATATGCCAAAGTCGGCTGTGAATTTTATAACAGTGCAAAAATGACACTGGAAGAAGTCATAGAAATCATGTTTAAAAACGAACAGGCCGGCCTAGTCACTGTGCGTCTACATACAGGAGACCCAAGCATTTACGGTGCAGTAAGAGAACAGATAGATATACTCAAAAAAAACGGCATCTCTTATGAAGTCATACCCGGAGTAAGTTCTTTCGCGGGAGCGGCTGCGGTTCTGGGCGCGGAGTATACTCTGCCCGGCATCAGCCAGACGGTGATTTTAACACGGATGGAGGGCAGAACGCCGGTTCCCGAAAGGGAAAGCATAATCCACCTTGCTAAAATCCGCGCGTCCATGGCTATCTTCCTTTCAGGTTCTATGCTTGATGAGCTTTCCGCAAACTTGATCGAGGGAGGTTATCCCAAAGACACCCCTGCCGCCATCGTTTATAAGGCCACATGGCCGGATGAAAAAATTATACGAACCACTATTGAAGGACTGCCTGACACTGGGGCGAAAGCTAACATCAGCAAAACGGCGATTATATTGGTTGGCGATTTTCTTGGCGATGAATATGAGCGGTCGTTTTTGTATAACCCAGAGTTTTCCCACGGGTACAGAGCGAGTACTTGCAATGAATGAAGTGTTTATTCTCTCGTTCACGGAGAAAGGAAAAAACATGGCAGATACGATAGCCTGTAAAATTAAAGAGGCCGATAGCAACGCAAAGGTTACCGCAGATCGTGTTAAAGGCATTGGAGATTATGTGAATACCGTATTCAAGACTAGCAATATCTTGATATTTATTGGGGCCGCAGGCATCGCTGTCAGGGCAATCGCGCCGTTTATTAAAAGCAAAGCCACAGACCCGGCAGTTATCGTAATTGACGAGAATGGACGTTTTGTTATTCCCATTCTCTCAGGGCACATAGGGGGAGCGAATCGTTATGCCAACATGATAGCGGCTTTAATTGACGCAGTTCCCGTCATCACTACGGCTACTGATGTAAACAACGTGTTTGCCATCGACTCCTATGCTTCTGAGCATGGATATTCTGTTATAAACACCGAAGCCGTAAAACATATATCTGCTGCCATGCTTGGCGGTCAGACAGTAGGACTGTGTTCTGATTTTGAAATGGACGACCGTCTGCCGCCATTAATAACTCTGAAAGACAGCGGAAACATAGGGATATGTATAAGTTTGGACGCTCAAAAAAAACCTTATGTGCAAACTTTGAACCTGATGCCCAAATGCTTTCATATCGGTATAGGCACGAGAAAGAATATAGAAATCGTTTTGCTGGAAACCTTTTTTCTTGAAACCTTGAACAGTTGCGAGATACCATTGCAAGCCGTTGCTACAATATCTTCACTTGATTTGAAAAAAGATGAAGAAGCGATAAGGGCTTTATCAGAAAAATATTACATCCCATTTATAACCTACAGTGCCGATGCCTTAAACAAGACAGCCGGATTATTTGAGCAATCAGATTTCGTAAAGGCAGCAACGGGAACGGGGAATGTTTGCGAAGCAGCAGCGTATCTGTCTTCAAAAAACGGGACTATGGTATTCCCAAAAACCGCAATGAACGGAATAACCTTGGCAATAGCAAAAGAAGCGTGGAGGGTGTCCTTTGGAACTGATAATGGCAGGACTTGATCATAAACGTGCTGACCTTAATACAAGGGAAAAGTTTGCGATTACGAAAGAAAGAACACTCCTATTCCTTGAGTCTATTATTAACAGCGGTATCGGGGGATGCGTAATTATATCTACCTGCAACAGAACGGAGCTTTACGCTTCAGTTCCGGACAACCATGTATTTGAGCCTGCAAAAATATTGTGTAATTCACTTAACAGGAATTTTCTTGAATTTGAACAATACTTTACAGAGAGAATCGGCGCCCATGCAATAGAGCATCTTTGTCGCGTAGCCTCTGGATTGGATTCTCAGATTATGGGTGACGACCAGATAATTACCCAAGTCCGCGAGGCGCTGGAATTAGCCCGCAGACAATGCTGTACCGACAGTTATATAGAAACAATGTTTAGGCTGGCTATTAAGGCGGCAAAACTAATCAAGACCAATGTTATTCTTAAATCAGTCGGAATTGGTTCTGTCCCCGGTAAAGCAATGGAGAAATTGAAAACACTGTACCCATTGTTAGCAGGTAGAAACGCAGTCGTTATCGGCAACGGGTGGATGGGGAGGCTTGTTTCGGAGTTTCTGATTAATGAAGACGTGAACGTAACAGTTACAATACGGGAACATAAAAAAGGCGTTATAAAAGTTCCGAACCGGGCAGATACAATAAGTTACAGCGAACGCTACAAGGCAATAGAAAAGGCGGATATAGTGGTAAGCGCAACAACAAGTCCACATTTCACACTTCATTATAATGATCTTAATGCCTTGGCGCGGCTACCTGAACTCATCATCGATTTGGCGGTTCCGAGGGATGTTGAGCCTTCAGTTCAGGAAATTCCCGGCGTTACGCTGCTTACAATAGACGACATATCAGAAGAAAGTCGCAGCCTCCCTTCTGAAAGCATTTCCAGGATAGATGGTATTATCAAAGAACACATAGAAAAATATTATCATTGGCTCGTATATAAAAGGAAAGCCGCATGAAAGTATATGCCGTTGGGTTAGGCCCTGGTGATCAAGCTTATCTTGCGCCAAGAGCCAAAGAAGTTATCCTGGCCAGCGATGTTGTCGCCGGATATACGGGCTATCTGGAACTAATTCCCGATCTTGTAAAGGGTAAAGAAATTATTACAACGGGGATGAAGAACGAAATAGATCGCTGTGAGACGGCTATAGCTGAGGCACTCAAAGGGAAACAAGTCTGCGTCGTTTCCAGCGGCGATGCGGGGATTTATGGCATGGCCGCACTTCTTTATGAATTAGCAGAAGCGCATGACGTGATAGAGGTTGAAGTCATACCCGGTATTACAGCGGCAAATTCAGCAGCTGCAATATTGGGTTCTCCTCTTACCAATGACTTTGCCGTCATCAGCCTCAGCGACCTTTTGACACCCTGGGATGTGATAGAAAAAAGGCTTGATGCCTGTTCAATGGCTGACATGGTGCTCTGCCTCTATAACCCCCAAAGTAAAAAGCGCAGCGACTATCTTGAAAAAGCCTGTGCTATTGTATTGCGACATAAAGCACCGGAAACCAATTGCGGTTATGTACGGAACGCTTTTAGAGATAACGAAGAGTCCTGCATCTGTTCCCTTGCCGAACTGTCTAAAGCGGCGGTAGACATGTTCACCACCGTGATAATTGGCAACTCCGGTACAAAAATCATTAACGGAAAGTTAGTTACCGTCAGGGGATACAGGCTATGAAGGTTTTAATTTTTGGCGGCACTACCGAAGGGCGAGAGCTATCTGCTGCTCTATCAAGCAAAGGTATTAGCGTAACCATGTCTGTAGCCACAGACTATGGAAAAAATGCGGCTGCCGTAGAAGGCGTTGAGATTTATTCTGACAGGCTTACAGAAGACGGCATGATTAGCTTGCTTAAGCAGGATAATTTTGATTGTGTGATTGACGCTACTCACCCTTATGCGATCTTAGCAACACAAAATATATGCTCCGCATGTCAGGCTGCCGGAGTAAAATACTTTCGGCTTAAAAGACCAGAGAGCTCAAAGTTTTCCGGCGTTACTTATGTCCCTGACGTGCAATCTGCCGTGGAAATACTAAAAACAAATAATAGTACAGTATTATTGACCATAGGAAGCAAGGAATTAGAACCCTTTACCCATATTGAAAATTATGCGCAACGACTTTTTATCCGCATACTCCCAATGACAGATTCTTTGGAAAAAGCACTGGGCCTTGGCTTTCGCGGCCCAAACATTATTTGTATGCAAGGCCCTTTTGATAAGGAAATGAACACGGCGACAATCAAAATGACAGACGCGAAATTCCTTGTTATAAAAGATTCAGGAGACGTAGGTGGATTTGAGGCTAAAGTTTCGGCGGCACTTTCTCTTGGGTGCGAGGTAATTGTAATAACGCGCCCGGTTCAGGAAGATGGTTGCACCTTTGATGAACTCTTGGCGTATTTCAACATTAAAGAAAACCCGAAATCAGCATATACGCAAAAGGCTTTTTTTCCGCTCTTTGTTGATATGAGCAGCAAGAGGGTTTTGGTAATAGGCGGCGGGAATGTTGCTGAACGGCGGATAAAGATCCTAACTGGTTTTGGCGCGGAAATTATTGTTATTTCACCCTCAGTTACTGAATACATTGAACGCGCCGCTTCGTTGAGAATAATACGCCTGCTAAAACGAAACTACAAAGAAACAGATATAACTGACTTGATGCCCTTTTTCGTTATTGCGGCCACTGACCAGCGACAGGTAAACCATGAGGTAATGACTGAAGCCAAGAGCCTGAATATCCAGGTGTCGGTCGCGGATTGCCGTGAAGAATGCACCTGCTATTTTCCAGCTATTGCAGAAAATGACGCTTATATCGCAGGGCTCATATCGAAAAACGGCGATCACCTTGGGGTAAAACAGACTGCAAAAAAAATAAGGGAGTTTCTTAACTCATGAAAAAAACAATACGAGTAGGAAGCCGCAATTCTATTTTGGCTGTCATACAGGCGCAGATTGTCATTGATGCTGTCAAATTAACCAATCCTGCCCTTGAGTTTGAGCTTGTTACAATACACACCACTGGAGATAAAATACTAGATAAGAGTTTAGACGCTATAGGCGGTAAAGGCTTGTTCACCAAGGAACTTGAACAAGCGCTCATTGATGGCAGTATTGATATAGCCGTCCACAGCTATAAAGACATGCCATGCGAAGAAACATACGGCCTGCCGGTGGTGGCCTTATCCAAAAGGGAAGCGCCCTTTGATGTGCTGGTATTGCCGAAAGGCGTTACTGCCCTGGATGCGTCTAACTCAAAACCTGTAGGTTCTTGCAGTTTAAGAAGAACGATTCAGTTTGCCATGCTCTACAATGGATTTGAAATAAAAGGGATACGCGGGAATGTACCTACCCGGCTGTCTAAATTGGATAATGGCGAATATGCCGCGCTGATACTGGCCCAGGCTGGCCTTAACCGACTTTCTTTGCAAGACAGAGTTTCTCGTGTTTTCACGATTGATGAAATGATACCGTCAGCCTCCCAGGGCATTCTGGCGGTTCAGGGCAGACAGGGGGAGGATTATTCATATCTTGAAAATTTTCACAACCGTGAATCGGAGATTGTCTCCAAGGCTGAAAGGCAATTTCTTAAAACTCTGGGCGGCGGCTGTTCCTCTCCGGTTGCTGTTTTCGCGCAGTTGTTTGACAAAGAGCTATTCCTCACGGGGATGTATGTTGATGATTTCGGAAATATAAAAAGAGGAACCATCAGCGGCAATGACTATAGGCCAGAGTTTGCAGGGGAAACCCTTGCCAAGCAGCTTAAAGCGAAGGCGGCAGAAAAATGAGGGTTACTTTGGTCGGTGCCGGCCCTGGCGACAAGGGGCTATTAACTCTCAAGGGGGCTGAACGTCTGCAAAACGCCGATGTCGTATTATACGATCATCTTGTCTGCACAGAAATCCTTGCTATGATCCCTGACGCGGCTGTAAAGATTGATGTCGGAAAACACGCGGGCAGCCATCCCGTGCCCCAGGAAATGATAAACAGCCTACTTCTGGAAAAAGCCCGGCAAGGGCTTGATGTGGTCAGGCTCAAAGGCGGCGACCCTTTCGTTTTTGGACGGGGCGGCGAAGAACTGGAACTGTTAGCCCTAAACGACATTCCCTTTGAGGTTGTGCCCGGTGTCAGTTCCTCTATTGCTGGTGCGGCCTATGCCGGTATACCTGTAACACATAGGGATTGCGCTTCTTCCCTGCACATAATAACCGGACACGCCAAAAACAATGAAGCTTCTGACATAGACTACGAAGCTCTGGTTCGGACGAAAGGCACGTTGGTGTTTATGATGGGCGTTGCGGCCATTGGCGATATTTGCGATGGTTGCATTTGCGCTGGTATGGATGGTGAAATGCCTGCCGCTATCGTAGAAAACGCTACCAAAAACTCACAGCGCAAGTTTTTGGGAACCGTAAAAACCCTGCCCCTAATAGCCCGTGAAAATGCTGTGGAATCACCGGCTCTTATTATCATCGGGAAAGTGTGCCTATTTTCTGAGCGTTACGATTGGTTTAGCCAAAAGCCGCTGTTTGGTAGGCGTGTCATGGTTGTGATGGTAAAGCCCGGAGTATCAAAATTATCTGATAGGCTCAGAGAGTTGGGAGCCTCTGTGATTGAATTGCCATGCGCAAAAATCGTTCCTCTTACGAACCCCGGTTCTTTATTGGAGAAAACTCTCGAACATATAAATGATTATGCCTGGCTTGTTTTTACCAGTGCCGTTGGCGTAAACATATTTTTTGATCACCTGATAACAACTGGGTTTGACATAAGGGCCTTGAGCCATCTCAAAATAGCGTGTGTTGGGACAGAAACCGAAAAAGAAATCAATAAACGCGGGGTTAAAGTGGAATACTGTCCAACAGAATACAATGGAGCGGCCCTTGCACACGGATTAACAGCACTTATAAAAAATGGCGAAAGGGTACTTATTACCAGGGCAAAAGACGGAGCAATAGAATTAACGCATATACTGACAGACTCCGGAATCGCCTTTGACGATGTACCAATATACGAAAAAATTAGAGACACAGAAAAAGCAAATGCGGCTGCCAGTCTCATCATCGAAAATAATATTGACTTTGTCGCCTTTACAAGCTCATCAGGCGTGGAAGGACTTGCAGAATCCGTTGCACACATTGATTTCAGTAAAA
This sequence comes from Treponema sp., assembly GCA_031254385.1. The sequence goes on from JAIRUO010000252.1 coordinate 8,374, forward strand.
TAAAGGCTGTATGTATTGGAGAGAGGACGGCAGACGCGGCAAAATACTTTGGTATGAACGTCTTTATTTCTGCCGAAGCTACAATCGAAAGCATGATCGAAAAAATAAAGGAATTATCATGAAAATAAGAACAAGAAGGCTGCGCAGCAGCGAGGCCATACGGCGCATGACAAGGGAAACTAGGCTTTCACCTGATGCTCTGATCTATCCTCTTTTTGTCAGAGAAGGCAGAGACATCGAGGAAGAATTGCCTTCGCTTCCCGGGCAGATCCGTTACAGTCCTGACACTTTAGCAAAAGGCATTGACGCTGCTATGAGCGCTGGAGTACATTCGTTCTTGCTCTTTGGCATACCGGAAACTAAAGACGAAAACGGCAGCGGCGCTTATGCGGAAGACGGCGTTATTCAGAAGGCCCTCAGAAATGCGAGAAAGGTCTTTGGAAAAGACATTCAGCTAATCACCGATGTTTGCCTCTGCGAATACACATCCCACGGTCATTGCGGCCTGCTAAATGGCGACAAAGTTGACAACGATGCTACGCTGCCCCTTCTTTCGCAAACGGCCCTTTCCCAGGTCCGCTGGGGCAGTGATATGGTTGCACCTTCAGGCATGATGGACGGAACCGTTATGAGCATAAGAACGGCTCTTGACGCAGAAGGCTTTGCGGATATTCCCATAATGAGCTACGCCGCCAAATACGCTTCTGCTTTTTACGGCCCCTTCCGGGAGGCGGCTGGTTCCGCACCTCAGTTCGGAGACAGAAAAACCTACCAAATGGACTATCACAACAGCAGGGAAGCCTTAAAACGGATTCAGATCGACATTGAGGAAGGCGCAGACATCATCATCGTAAAACCTGCTCTTTCGTGTCTGGACCTTGTCTCCAAAGCATCGGAGGAGTTTAGACAGCCCATAGCCGCCTACAGTGTCAGCGGCGAATACGCAATGATCAAAGCGGCGGCTCTTTCAGGATTTATTGACGAATACAAAATCTTATGCGAAAGCGCAGTAGCTGTCTTCCGCGCCGGGGCAGATATTCTGATTACGTATTTTGCAAAAGAACTGGCAGAAGCCATAAGAAAGGGAGACATAGGATGATCGCTAAAATCGACAATATCGAAAAATCCAAGGCGTTGTTTGAAAGGGCTGTTAAGATAATGCCCGGCGGAGTAAACAGCCCCGTCCGCGCTTTCAAGGCTGTGGGAGGGAACCCGCTGTTTATTGACAAAGCTGATGGTTCCAGAATTTTCGATGTTGATGGCAACGGGTATATTGATTATGTGTCATCCTGGGGGCCGATGATACTTGGACATAGCCACGATGCAATCCGCAATGCTGTAATATACGCCGCGTTAAAGGGCATGAGTTATGGTGCGCCAACGGAAGCCGAAGTAAAGCTGGCAGAAAAAATAATCTCTTTTGTACCGGGCGTTGAAATGGTGAGGATGGTAAACTCTGGTACGGAAGCAGTAATGAGCGCTTTGCGACTGGCTCGCGCCTATACGCGCCGGCAGAAGATAATCAAATTTGAAGGCTGTTATCACGGGCATTCGGACAATATGCTCGTCAAAGCGGGATCGGGCGCACTTACCACCGGCAAGCCTGACAGCCTTGGCGTTGCGGAATCTGTTGCCGGGGATACGCTTATTGCGTCTTATAATGACCTAACTGATGTTGAAAAACTTTTTCAGCAATATGAAATAGCCTGTGTAATCGTTGAACCAGTTGCCGCTAACATGGGCGTAGTTTTACCTAAAGAAGGATTTTTAAGTGGGCTAAAAGATCTTTGCAACGCAAACAGAGCACTGTTGATATTTGACGAAGTGATAACCGGATTCCGGCTTGCTAAGGGCGGTGCACAGGAATATTTTAAGACCTGCGCGGATTTAGTCACTTATGGCAAAATCATCGGAGGCGGTATGCCTGTTGGTGCTTATGGCGGCAGAAAAGAAATCATGGAATTTGTTTCCCCCTGTGGCCCGGTTTATCAGGCCGGAACGCTTTCAGGAAACCCTGTTGCTATGGCTGCGGGCCTGGCCCAGCTTACGTTACTTGAAAATGACGATATTTACAAACATATCAACAGGATGGGCACAAAACTGGCTGAAGGATTATCAAGCCTGCCACGAGAATCAGGGGTAAAGGCTTGCGTAAACCAAATAGGCTCGCTTGTCTGCCTGTTTTTTGGAATTGAAACTGCTGATGATTACCAGTCGGTTACAAAGGCAGATACTGTGCTTTACGCCCGGTATTTTCGTGAAATGCTTGCTTCAGGAGTTTATCTTGCGCCGTCACAATTCGAAGCGATGTTTATCAGTTATGCGCATACAGAGAAAGATATAGACGAAACATTAAATAAGGCAGAACAGATTCTTAAAAAAATGAAAGGAGAGGGATCATGAAAGGTATTCTGGTAATCGCCCACGGAAGCAGGGCAAAAGAAACAGAAGCGGTTTTGGAAGCCGTCTTGTCTATGGTAAAGGCCAAGCTGCCCGAAACGGTCATCGAATGGGCCTTTATGGAATTTTCAGAAAGGACAGTTGAAAAAGGCGTTGATGCGCTGGCGGACAAAGGTGTTACAGAAATTAAAATCGTGCCGTATTTCCTTTTCATGGGTATTCACCTAAAAGAGGATATACCGCGTATTGTTTCTGAATGTGCCGCAAATTATCCGGGTGTAAACATTACTATGGGTGAGCCCCTGGGCATTGATGAAAGGCTTGCGGATATTCTGGCAGACAGGATAAAAGGCTGAATATAATGGAGAAACTCCATATAATCGGCTATGGCCCCGGGGACGAAACTCTTCTCACCGAAAAGACGAAAAACGCCATAAAAACAGCGCAACGGATTTTAAGCACGAGCAGAATCAGCAGCACAAATGAACGCATACAGGGCCTTAGCTTGACTGAGCTTATGGCGGAGCTAAGAAATTCTACAGAAGAAGAAACAGCGGTGCTAGTTAGCGGCGATTCTGGTTTTTTTAGCGCCGCTAAAACGATTATAAAAGATTTCTCCAGTCTTTACGATATTGAAGTTATTCCTGGGATCGGAAGCATCCAGTATTTGAGCGCAAAAATTAAAATCCCTTATGACGATGCGTTACTTGTCAGCCTGCACGGCAGAAACGGAAATATCGTTCCTAAAGTGGCGTACAACAAAAAAGTCTTCGTGTTGACCGGAGGCGCGAACAGTACCCGTGAAATATGTCGCACCCTGTCTCTGTACGGACTTGGCGATGTACAGGTCAGTATAGGAGAACGGCTTTCTTATCCTGATGAACGAATAATAAACGCAACGGCCGTAGAGTTGCAAGACATGCAATTTGACGAGCTTACGGTTGTATATATAGAAAATCCTTTAGCAGTGAATCCCCATACGCCTATTTTTGACAGCTCTTTTTTACGCGATGAAATTCCCATGACAAAGGAAGAAATACGTTGGCTTTCTATACAGAAGTTATGCATTAGTCCCACTGATATTGTTTACGATATTGGCGCAGGTACAGGCTCTGTTTCCGTGGAAATGGCAAGAAAGGCTTTTGACGGTTTTGTTTACGCTATTGAAACAAAAGAAGAGGCCTGTACTCTGGTACGAAAAAATATCGCAAAGCACGGCACTTTCAATATCGAAATAGTAGATGGGGAGGCACCGTCCGCGCTCGAAGGTTTACCAGTACCCGATAAAGCTTTTATTGGCGGCAGTTCCGGTAATATGGACGGTATTTTGCAGAAGCTAACCAGCCTTAATCCTGGCATAAAAATCGTAGCTAACGCTATCACCCTTCAAACTTTGAATCAGATAATAGAAGGCTTTACCCAGTATGGAATAATCGACACAGATACAATATGCGTAAACATCGCTAAATCAAAAAGAACAGGCCCTTACGACATGATGATGGCACAAAATCCCGTGTTCATCATTAGCGGCAAGGGAGATTCAAGCCATGAGTAAGCGCATAATGATAGCCGGAACAAGCAGCGGCTGCGGCAAGACAACGATAAGCTGTGCGCTTCTTGCGGCCCTTTCTTCCATGGGGAAGGATCTTGTTTCTTTTAAATGTGGACCTGACTACATTGACCCCATGTTTCACAAAAAAACCTCTGGTGTAGAATCTCGGAACCTTGATGTATTTCTAATGGGAGAACAGGCTGTAAAATATTGTCTTGCGCATCACAGCGAAGGCAGAGAGATCGCTGTGTTGGAAGGCGTGATGGGTCTATATGACGGCCTTGGTAGCGGAAGCTATGCCTCATCCAACCATGTTTCGCTACTAACAAACACGCCTGTTATTCTGGCTGTCAATGCTAAAGGTGCATCGCTTTCACTTTGCGCGATAATAAAAGGCTTTATGGAATTTGAAACAAATAATATTCGCGGCGTGATACTCAATAACGTATCCGAAAGCCTGTACCTTTTTTATAAAGCTATGATAGAAGAACGGCTAAACATCAGGGTAATAGGTTTCATGCCCCATATTCCCGAAGCGCAAATTGAATCCCGCCATTTGGGGCTGATAACAGCAGATGAAATTACAGATATAAAAGAAAAACTACATGCCTTGGGTGAATGTGCTATAAAAAGCATTGATATGGAAGCGCTGTTAGATATAGCCAGCGGAGCAGGACCACTTGATTGTGAGGCTTTTTATTTACCCGTATTGAAAAACGATAATACCGTAAAGCTATACATAGCGCACGACAAGGCATTCTCCTTTTGGTATGAAGACAACCATGATTTATTCACGGCCCTGGGTGCCGAAATAAGATTTTTCTCCCCAATACGCGACAATAGTCTGCCGGATGACGCAGACGGCCTTGTGCTTTGGGGCGGTTATCCTGAAATTTACGCAAAGGAACTTGAAGCGAATATAGACATGAGGCGCAGCCTTAAATCTGCAATAGAAAGTAGGCTGCCAGTTTATGCGGAATGTGGTGGGTTCATGTACTTGCAGCAAAGGCTTACAGTATACTCCGCCGAGATCCGGCAGGATCGAGGTTCCCCTCCGGATTTGCAGGGTGATACATACGAGATGATTGGCGTACTTCCGGGCAGTATAAAGATGACTCAGAAGCTGCAAAACTTTGGGTACTACGAGATAAAGGCGCAAAAGGACAACCTGATGTGTAAAGAAGGCGATACGATTAACGCACATTTTTTTCATCATTCCGTAAGCGACAATGAAGGCGACTGTTTTAATGCTGTAAAACAAAACAGTAACTCGTTTCCCTGCATTGTTTCGGAAGGAAATATATTCGCAGGCTATCAGCATTTGCACTTTTGGGGAAATCCTGATTTTGCAGTAAATTTTATAAATGAGTGTGTCAGATACAGGAGAGAGGCAAAATGAATTTTATTACGAATCCGGTTGAAATTGAGAAAAGAAGTTTTGATATTATCACTGAAAAACTCGTTGGCAGGCAGCTTGACCAGCAGAACGCAAATGTAATAAAGCGCGTAATACATTCCACCGCAGATTTTGATTACGCAGATAATCTGGTTTTTTCTGACAATGCAGTGGCAATTGCAAAAGCAGCATTAAAAAACGGGGCGCAGATTGTTACAGACACTCAAATGGCAAAAGCCGGAATTAACAAAAAGGTAATTGAGCTGCTTGGCTGTACTGTCCACTGCTTTATAGACGCGCCGGAAGTATCAAAAGCCGCTCAGGAAAAAGGCGTTACACGGGCGCGGGCAGCAGTGGATATGGCGGTCGAAACTCTATCGGGCGAAACGCCTACAGCCCCCATTGTCTTTGTTATCGGAAACGCACCGACAGCCCTGATACGGCTACATGAATTGATATGTGCCGGTAAGTCTGCACCGACAATGATAGTGGCTGTACCCGTAGGCTTTGTAAATGTTGTAGAAGCAAAAGAGCTGATTCTAAATCTTCAAGTGCCGTACATAGTCGCAAGAGGACAAAAAGGCGGAAGCAATGTGGCAGCGGCAATAATCAACGCACTGCTTTATGAGACAACGGAAAGGACGCTGCCATGATTATTATTTGAACACCGCATCCAAGGAGTTAAAAAGTTTTTCGCTTAATTCACATAATTCAGCCAGCCCGTCTACGGTGAATTCAAAAAAAGCCCTTTCCTCAATTTTGAGAAGCGCTTCCTGCAATGGCTTTATTTTTTCCGTTCCGGCATCGGTAATGGTTATAACTGCGCTTCTTTGGTCGCGGTCGCTGGTTTTCCTGTCTATATACCCGTCTCGTTTTAAGCCAGCAAGAATACGCGTCAGCGTTTGCGGAGGAATAACCAAGGCGGAAGAAATATCCGAAGGCCGTACTCCCTTAGAATGGCGAGAAATCATGTTAAGAACGGTATATTCTGGATAGGGCATTCCTGTACTTTGGTGCCAGTTTTGATAAAGCTGGATTTGTCTTTTGGATGTTTGAATGTGACGGTGGAACAAAGCTATTTGGGGGATCTTGTCTTTTTCATCCCTTGATGGTTTACGCGCAGTCAGGCAAAAAAGGTTTTTCTTTTTTTTATGCGCAGCCAGACCTTCAAAATCCTTTGCCCTGCAATGCGAAAATCCCTGCGCCTGAAGCTGGCTGGACGTTATAGCTCCGGTATCGAATATAATTATTCTCCCCTCTTTTTTTAGTATACGCTTAAATTCAATCCATGCCTGTTTTATATCCGATAAAAAAGACAGCACTTCACAACAAACAATGGCATCGAAACTTTCATCATCAAAGTCCATTTTATTAATATCCATGATCCGGTATTCAATGCGCTGGCCAAAAGCGGATGCCGTTTCATAAGCGCATTGAACCATTTTTGGCGAGCTGTCAATGCCGACTGCTTGATGGCCCATCTTTGATAAAATAACGGACAAAAAACCTGAACCGCAACCAGCGTCAAGAACCCTTAAGGTTTTTTTCTTTGGCAATAATTCAGACAACGCCTCTTTCCAGTGAATATCCTTTTCGCCGCCTAGAATATCAGAGCGCATGCGGGCAAGCGAGTCTGCCGCAGAATCCCAATATGCAGTGTTATATTCCCTCATAAGTGTATCCTCTCATGGAATATATAAAGTCTGCAAGTTAGTTAAAGGTATATCCGGTTTTTCGGGTTTGCTCCTGTAGAAAGTAGTACTAAACGGTATTAATTTGTACTTGACAGAACTAATTATGCGGTATATATTAGTCTTTGACACAATAATTTATATCATTATAGGAGGATACTAAATGAGACTTAGCAGAACAGAAAAAATGATTGCCTCTTTGTCAATCATGTTCGCGCTGTATTTTAGCTTGCCAGTGATCGCTAATGCCATGCATATCATGGAAGGTTACCTGCCAGCAACCTACAGTATAGCATGGGGCGTAATCTGCATACCTTTCTTGGTTGCCGGCGTTATGAACATAAGGCGGACGGTTCAAAAAAGCAGGCGTTCCCTGATACTCCTTGCCATGTCAGGGGCCTTCATTTTTGTCATATCGTCCCTTAAAATTCCGTCTGTAACGGGCAGTTGCAGCCACATGACGGGAACCGGGCTTGCGGCAATATTGTTCGGTTTTACGACCTCCAGCGTCCTTGGCCTCATCGTGCTTATTTTCCAGGCGATTTTACTTGCACATGGGGGACTGACGACTCTGGGAGCAAACACATTCAGCATGGCTATTGCAGGACCTCTCTTTACCTGTCTTTTGTTCATGGTTGGCAAAAAGATAAAACTCAACAAAATGGTAAATATTTTTATTGCCGCTGCGCTTGGTGATTTATTAACATATTGCGTAACAAGCATTCAACTGGCTCTTGCATACCCTAGCGAAATTGGGGGTGTAGGCGCCAGCGCGGTTCTATTCCTCGGCGTATTTGCACCAACCCAGGTTCCGCTTGCCATTGTCGAAGGACTATTGACCGTACTTGTTATAATTGGCTTGGAAAGTTTTGCAAAGAAGGAACTATCGGAAATTTCATTTGTGGAGGCTGGACAGGTATGAAAGACAGAAAGACAACAGTTATTATACTAATCATAGTAACCCTAGTGATTATACTTTTTCCCTTGTTTGTGTTTAGAGGCGCAGGCTTTGAAGGGAGCGATGGCGCGGGCAGTGAAATGGTTGAGGAAATACACGGCGAATATGAACCCTGGTTTGAACCTGTTCTTGAAACGCTCATCGGCGGTGAACTTCCCGGCGAAATGGAATCGCTCTTTTTCTGCCTTCAGACAGGCATTGGCGTGGGTATAATCGCTTACAGCTTTGGGTACTTGGTTGCAAGAAAGAAATTCGGCGGCGAAAATGCAGCATAACGGGAGAATTGTAAGGTTCTAACGTGATAACGGCGCTGCTGACCTTTGCCTTTGTGAACAGTCTTTTTTATGGAAGTATTCCTCAGCCCTATCTCTTGCTGTTATGTGCAGGGCTGGGAATTTTTCTGGCTGTTGCAGGAAGGCATAGGCACTCGCCGTTTATATTTATTGATGTACTGGCGCAAAATTCGGGATTCAAAAATGTAAATCCTGCGTTGAAATTTTGGACTCTTTTTGCCTTGATGATAATATGCGTAACGTCAAAGAATAACGTTACAGGAATGTTCTTTTTAATAATCGCTGCCATACTTGCAACTACGGTTGGCAGAATTAGGCTTGGACAATATATTCATATTTTGGCACTGCCCGTTTCTTTTTTATTAATAGGCGGACTTGCGCTGCTCTATGAAATATCCCCTCAGCCAATTGGCGTTTTGAATCTAAATATATTTGGGCTTTGGCTTTCTGTCAGCGCTTCTGCACAGGCACGGACATCCCTTATTGTTGCCCGCGCATTCGGGGCTGTAAGCTGCCTGTGCCTTATAGGACTAACAACGCCAATGCCAGATATTATCGGCGTTTTGCGCAGAGTGCGCTGCCCTTCTTTAATAATCGATCTGATGTACTTGATTTACCGCTATATTTTCATACTTTTGTCTTTACATCACGAAATGCGGACTGCCGCAAAAAGTAGGCTTGGTTTCAGGGATTACCGGACAAGTATGAACGCTACTGCCCAAATATACGCAAACCTCCTTGCCCGCAGCTATCCATTTGCCGGAAAAAATTTTGATGCCATGGAAAGCCGATGCTACGATACGGGTATCGTTTTTTTGGAATCGAGAAACAAAATAACCTTCTTGCAGGGTTCTGTATCAGCCATCCTTGTGCTTATCTCCTTAACCCTTAGCTTGTTACCGCTGTGAGGCAGCTATGAATAAAGAAGAATTATTAAGAGCAGAAAATATAAGCTATCGTTATGACGATAAATATTTGGCTTTAAATAATGTCCACGTCACTTTTCATAAGGGTGAGCGTATTGCCGTCCTCGGCGGTAACGGCGCAGGTAAAAGCACATTTTTCTTATGCTGCAATGGGGTTCTTCGCCCTCAAAAGGGCAGCATTTTTTATAAAGGCCGGGAAATATCAAACTCAAAAAAAGATATACTTGTGCTGCGGCAAGGCGTAGGGCTTGTTTTTCAAGACCCGGACAGTCAAATTATCGCAGGGAGCGTGGAAAGCGAAGTCAGCTTTGGGCCTATGAATTTACGGTTATCACGCGATGAAGTTGTACGGCGCGTAGAACAGTCCATGACACAGATGAATTTGATGAGGTATAAAAATAACGCGCCCCAGTATCTTAGCGGAGGTGAAAAAAAACGTGTAAGTATTGCAGATATTCTGGCGATGCAGCCTGAAATGATTTTGCTTGACGAGCCGACCGCGTCTCTTGATCCGGAGAACGTAGAAGCTTTGGAAAATATTCTGGATGAATTAAACGACTCAGGTATTACGATAGTAATTTCTACTCATGATGTAAATTTCGCATATCGATTTGCGGAAAGGGCCGTTATATTTACCCAGGGGGAAATTATCGCTGATGCGGCAATTGACGAAGTGTTCGTTTCGGAAACTGTCTTAAAAAAAGCTGGCCTTAAAAAACCTTTACTTTACGAGGCCTTTGAGTGTGTGCAAAGCAGCAATCCCAATAGGTCAGGCCAAAGAAAGCCTAAGACCATTGAGGAGTTTAAGGCTTATATAGGCGAGTCCTAAATGGTTCTTTTACAAGCATAGGTAAAGAAGGTACTAATGTGAAACAAAAACAATTTCCCGTTTTTTGCGCAATACTAGCGGCAGTTTTTTATGGTATAAGCGTACCTGCGGCGAAACTGTTGCTTTATGATATGCCGCCGATTTTTATGGCTTCTTTGCTTTACCTCGGCGCCGGTATGGGTATGACAGCGATTAACCTTGTCCAAAATAAACAGACAAGAAAAAAAGAGGCTAGAATAACCAGAAAAGAATTGCCATATACCGCAGCGATGATTGCTCTGGATATTGCCGCGCCTATTCTGCTTATGATTGGATTATCCATGACTACTTCGGCCACGGCTTCATTATTGGGTAACTTTGAAATAGTTGCTACAACAGCTATCGCCCTTGTCGTGTTCAAAGAGGCAATCGGAAAACGCATGTGGCTGGCAATAGCCCTTATTACCGCTTCAAGCATGATTCTGTCTATAGAGGATTTTAGCAACCTGAAGTTTTCCCTTGGCGCGGTTTTTGTTTTATTGGGGTGTATAAGCTGGGGCATAGAAAATAACTGTACCCGTATGCTCTCGTTAAAAAATCCGATGCAAATTGTTGTAATAAAAGGCATAGGTGCCGGTTTTGGATCGTTATTGATTACCGCTTTTACCGGAGGCATTTCAACAAATATCCTTTACATCGCTCTAAGCCTGTTATTAGGATTTGTATCTTATGGACTGAGTATTTATCTTTATATCTTTGCGCAACGCAGCCTTGGCGCGGCGCGAACGAGTGCGTTTTATGCCTTTGCTCCATTTATTGGCTCCGGTCTTTCTTTTATAATATTCAGAGAGGCTCCAGCCATTTCATTTTTAATTGCCTTTGCGGTAATGACAACGGGTGCTTATCTTGCGGCCTTTGAAAAGCACGACCATGAACACGATCATGCTCTAATTGAACATGAACACCGACATGATCACAGCGATGGACATCATAATCATCTGCATGAGCCATCCGTAATTGGCGAACACAGCCATCTGCACACGCATGAACCGTTGAAACATAGCCACAAGCATACGCCAGATTTACATCACTTGCATAAGCACTAAGGCGTTAGCGCGATATACCCAGAATTTCATAAATAAAGCCCATATCAAGATTTTTACGTACCGCATCGGCCAATTTATTGTACTGTTCTTCTTTATATGCCCTAAAGTCAAAAGCACCGCCTGGAGCAGAAATGCCTTTTTGCGCACATAACGCTTTTATCAGCGCAGTGCGACATTCGGCAGAATCAAAAAACCCATGCAGATAAGTTCCTGCCACATTGCCGCAAGCGCAACCATCGGCATCCCCGTTTTCTTTTGTAACAAGAACCGCCGCATTTTCCGTAAAGCGCGACACTCCCATGTGAATCTCATAGCCTTCCACATTACTTCCATTCAGCGGGCTTAACGCGCCCTGTGCTCCGGTGATTTTCCCTGCTGCGCGCAAACGTGTTTTTTCAGAATGAAAGTCTGTAGAAATGGGAAGCAAACCTAAGCCGCTGATTTCACCGCCACCCTCTGTGTTTTCCTTGTCCCTTATACAGTGTCCCATCATCTGGTAGCCGCCGCAAACACCAAAAACTATAACTCCTTCTTTTGCTAAACGCATGATAGCCGCCTCCAGCCCGTTCTGGCGTAGCCATTTCAAATCAGAAATAGTGTTTTTCGTGCCGGGTAGGATAACCATGTCGGGCCGACCCAACTCACGGGGCTCTCGAATATAACGCAAGCCTACTCCTTCGCTTGCTTCCAAAGCCATAAAATCGGTGAAATTGGAAATCTTGGGCAGCCGTATTATCGCAATGTCCAAAGCCGAAGCCGACGGCTTTGAACTGAACCTTTCGGTAAGGCTATCTTCATCTTCAATGTCCACCTTAAGATAAGGGATAGTCCCAATTACAGGTTTTCCCGCCTTTTCTTCCAGCATGGTAAGACCCGGATGCAGCAATTCTATGTCTCCCCGGAATTTATTGATAATAAGCCCCTTGATCCTGTCGCGTTCTTCATCATCAAGCAGTATCAATGTACCCACAAGCTGTGCGAATACTCCACCGCGATCTATATCACCTACAAGCAAAACAGAAGCGTCCGTCATTTTTGCAAGCCCCATATTCACAATGTCATTTTGTTTGAGGTTTATTTCAGCAGGGCTGCCAGCGCCTTCAATAACAATGATATCATGACGGCTTGCCAAAGCGTTAAAAGCTCGCATTACTTCCGGCACAAGATTTTTTTTATACGCAAAATATTCTGCGGCTTTCATATTTCCGCGAACCTCGCCATTTACAATTACCTGCGACCCCATATCGGTTACGGGTTTTAACAGTATGGGATTCATCAGCACACTGGGAATAACGCCGGCGGCCTCGGCCTGGACTACCTGAGCCCGCCCCATTTCAAGCCCTTCTTCTGTAATAAATGAATTTAGCGCCATGTTTTGCGACTTAAAAGGCGCAACGCTGTAACCGTCCTGATGGAACACCCGGCACAGTCCCGCCGTAATAAGGCTTTTCCCTGCGTTTGACATAGTACCTTGTATCATTATCGCTTTTTTCATTGGCTTATCTGACTTTAGACCATTGGCTGACTGTTGTAAACCATGTTTTTACCGCTTGATCCTTTCTCAAGAAAGCAGTAGACTATCAATGTATATTTCAAAGGAAGTGAGGTGAAAGGCCTCCGCTATCCCGTAACTGTAATTGGGAAGATTCCGCCATAACGGCCACTGGGAAACTGGGAAGACCGGCGGATAAATCACCCGACCACTTGTAAATGGTCGGGCAGGCCCATAAGCCAGGAGACTTTGGTATACGTTGGTTGCGTATGCAATCAATCATTTTTTCAGGCTTCGAGGATTGGGCCTTGAGAAAAATACCGTCTTTTCTGGTTTTTTTCTTCTCTTCCTCCAAGTTACAAGAGGTTTCTTATGTTTTTCTCAGTTGAAAAGTTGAAGGTGAAGGTTTTATTCATCATCCTTTCCCTCTTTGTTGTCGGGACAGTATACAGCCGCGCTGCGGCAGAAGCTCCTGCAAGGAGTCAAGCTGATTACAAACGGATCATTTCAGCCGCGCCGTCAAATACCGAAATCCTTATAGGGCTTGGTTTTGGGGATCGCCTTATTGCGATTGACCCGTACTCCGGCGATATTCCGGGTGTGCCTTCTGGGCTGCCGACTATCGATTTTTTCTATCCTGATATTGAGGCTGTCATAGGCATGGCGCCTGACCTCATTCTGGTCAACGAAATAAACTCTTATGGAGTTGCGGACAATCCTTTCAAACTGTTAGGCGATCTTGGTATCAGGGTGGTCGATGTGCCTACAAGCGTAAGCATTCAAGGCATTTACAATGATATTATTATGATTGCGGAAGTTCTGGGGGTAAAAGAAAGAGGCGAGGCTCTGGTCGCTTCGATGAGGGAAGAAGTCCAAAGAATAGCCGCAGCCAGCGCAACAGCACAAAAGAAAAGGGTCTATTTTGAAGTCTCTCCTGCGCCCTATATATACAGCTTGGGCTCGGCAACATATCTTAACGAGATAATAGAAATTGCCGGGGGCATAAATATTTTTGCCGATCAAAGAGGCTGGTTTAGCCCTTCCGCAGAAGAGATTATTTTAAGGGACCCCGAAATAATTTTTACCTTTGTTTATGCCGATGAGGATGCGATAGGCGAAATAAAAAGCCGCCAGGCATTTGGAAGCATAACAGCAATTAGGCTTAATCAGGTTTACGTCATAGATAACAATTCCGCGTCAAGGCCGTCGCAAAATATAATAACGGCTTTAAGGGAGATGGCCCGGGCAATATCCGGCGCACGATGAAGCTTCGCGTAAAGTTCATTATTGCAACTTTTCTCAGTTTTATCATACTCTGGGCCGGGACTTCCCTGGGGAGTTCCGGCATTGCCTTTGGGGACACCCTCAAGGTGATACTAGAAAAATTGCTTAACATCAGATTTGGGACAGAGGCCAGGATTATGATCATAGTCTGGAATCTGCGTTTTCCCCGTGCGGTACTGGCCTTTATCATTGGCGGCGCATTGGCCGTGAGCGGCGGGGTATTTCAATCGGTGTTGAAAAATCCCCTGGCCTCTCCCTACATAATCGGGGTTTCTTCTGGCGCGTCTTTAGGGGCGGGCTTAATAATGCTTACAGGATTCGCAATTCCGTTAATAAGGGGCTTTACCCTGCCCCTTGCTGGTTTTATTTTTGGTTCATTTACGGTTTTCCTGGTCATTTCTTTTTCATCCCGCCTTGACAAGTCAATGTCGAATAACACCGTGATCCTTTTTGGTATGGTCTTTTCCCTTTTTGTGAATGCCATACTCACAACCTTAACCGCCCTTTACCGCGAAGAACTGCGCAACCTTCTGCATTGGCAGATGGGGAGTTTTTCCCTAAGGGGCTGGACCTATTCGGGACTTATGCTGCCCTTCCTTATTATCGCTTTTGCCGTGATCATCCGTTATGCAAAAGAGATGGACATCCTGAGTTTTGGGGAAGACGAAGCCCAAAGCATGGGTGTGGATGCCGTCAAAGTCAGGAGGATACTTCTAACTTGTTCCGCAGCCCTGACCGGTGCTGCGGTTGCCTTGTGCGGCGCCATTGGTTTTGTAGACCTTATCGCCCCACATCTGGCCCGCAAGATCACAGGTTCCCGCCATTGTTACAGCCTGCCCATGGCCTTTCTTATTGGCGGTTCTCTCCTGGTCGTTACCGATCTTATTGCGCGTACCATAGTGAGCCCATCGGAACTTCCGGTTGGTGCGGTTACAGCCTTGATTGGCGGCCCCTTCTTTGCCTGGGTTTATTTCAGGAAACGTGCGGGGGCAAAAAATGCTTAAAGTAAAAAACCTTTACAGCGGCTATGGTGGCCCCGATATAATCAGAGACATTCATCTCCAGGCCAATCCCGGAGAAATTCTCGCAGTAATAGGGCCAAATGGTTGCGGAAAGACTACGCTCCTAAAAACCCTGGCAAAACTGCTCCCCTACCGCGGGGAAATTCTTTTGGAACAAACTGAAATTTCTCTGCTGTCGCGCAAAAACCTTGCCCGGAAGATCGCGCTCCTGGCTCAAACCACCGGCATCTACTTTCCTTACAGCGTTTATGACACCGCAGCCCTCGGTCGGTACTCCCATTCCACCTCATTTTTTAAGAACCTCAGCAGGGAAGATAAAGAAATTATCAGCCAGGTTCTTATCAAACTGGAACTCATGGATGTAAAGGACAGGTTAATCAGCGAACTATCTGGCGGCCAGCTCCAGCGGGTTTTCCTTGCCCGCACCCTTGTTCAAAATCCTGACCTTATACTCCTTGACGAACCCACCAACCACCTGGACTTGAAACACCAGGTAGAACTTCTGGAATACCTTTCCTACTGGGCAAAAGAAAACAACAAAGCGGTCATCGCGGTATTACACGATCTTAACCTGGCCCGGCGTTATGCGGATAATGCAGCCCTTATGTGTAACGGAATGATGGTTTCCTCAGGCAAATGCGAATCCGTCCTGTCTGGCGATATGCTAAAAGAGACTTACGGCCTGGACATACGGGCCTTTATGATTGAATCCCTGCAAAAGTGGCAAGAATAGGGACTAGGGGACTGGGGACTGAGGGACTAGGGGAATGTGGTTAGCTTATATCTTACTCTCTTCCCTCTGCGTCTTTGCGCCTCTGCGTGAACTCTTCTTCGTGCGAACTAATTCACGTATTCTTCGAAACTTTAGCCCAGGTGTCGCGTAAGCCCACAGTCTTGTTGAAGACCGGCCTTGGTTTACCGCCCGAGCCCTGAGCGCCGTTGTCAAAGACTTGGATGCATGCATCCTTGACAAAATAGCCAAGGCGTTCAAACTGGAAGCGGTCGCCTTCTTTGGCTTCGGCTAGGACTGGTTCGGCATAAGCGCCGGTTATAACTTCCAGAGAAGCGGGATTGAGGTTATCAATAAAATCGCCGGTACTGCCATCGGGCCGAGGCTTTACTTCCATGGGCCTTTCTACGGAAAAAAGGTAATCGTAGAGCCTTGCCTCTATAGGGATGGCGTGTAATGCGGACACCCAGTGAATGGTACTCTTGACCTTCTTGTTGTCTGGAGCGTTTCCGCCTTTGGTGGCTGGATCGTAAGTACAATGAACGGCGATCACATTCCCTGCCTCGTCCTTGTCACAGCTCGTACAATTTACGATATAGCCGTAACGCAGCCGGACGCTGTTTCCAGGGTACAGCCGGAAATACTTGGGCGGAGGAACTTCTTCAAAATCATCGCGTTCTATCCAGAGTTCGCCGGAAAAGCAGAGCTTTCTGGTTCCTGCGCTTTCATCTTCGGGGTTGTTCACTGCATCCATTTCATCAACTTGGCCTTTGGGCCAGTTGTCAATGATTAGCTTTAATGGCTTAAGCACAGCCATTACGCGCTTACTGGTCTTATTTAGATGTTCCCGGACGCAGTATTCCAGAAAGGCTATATCAACCATGCTTTCTGTTTTGGCGATTCCGACCTGGGAAATAAAGCTTCGTATTGCTTCCGGCGTGTAACCTCGACGGCGGAATCCGGCAATGGTCGGCATACGGGGATCATCCCAGCCCGCCACATACTTTTCCTGTACGAGCCGCAGAAGCCAGCGTTTGCTCATAACGGTACGGGTTAGATTCAGCCGGGCAAATTCTATCTGTCGGCTAGGGAAAACCTCAGCCTCAATAATAAACCATTCATATAAAGGACGGTGGATTTCATATTCCTGGGAACAAATAGAATGGGTGATCCCCTCTTTCGCATCAGAAAGAGGATGCTGAAAATCGTACATGGGGTAAATGCACCACTTATCACCGGTACGGTAATGATGTTCGCGCCGGATGCGGTACATCACCGGATCGCGCATAACAAGGTTGGGGTGGGTCATGTCGATTTTTGCCCGCAGGGTTTTTGAACCATCGGGAAATTCGCCGGCCCGCATACGGCCAAAGAGGTCAAGGTTTTCTTCTATGCTGCGGTTCTTCCAGGGGCTGTCCCTTCCCGGAGGGGTGTGGGTTATATTGTTCTTGTCGGGAACCGCCGTTCCCCGGTACTCGCTAATTTCGTCCTCGGAAAGATCGTCAACATAAGCCTTTCCTTTTTTTATGATCTTAATCGCCAGATCGTACAGATACTCATAATAATCCGACGCGTAATATTCACGGTCTTCCCAGTCAAAGCCCATCCATTTGACATCCCTTTTCTGGGCGTCAACATACGACTGATCTTCTTTTTCTGGATTGGTATCGTCAAAGCGCAGATTGCATTTGCCTCCGAATTTTTCTGCCAAGCCAAAGTTAAGGCAAAAGGCTTTGCAATGTCCTATATGGAGCCACCCGTTTGGCTCCGGCGGGAAACGGGTATGCACATGATCGTAGCGCCCGTTTTTAAGGTCTTCCTTGATAAACTCACTTATAAAGTCGGTAGTTTCCATAGCTGCCCCTCCTTCCGCGCTTCAGAGGCGCGGTTCGGAGTAAGCATAAAGAAAAAAAGAAATTTATTCAATTATAAAATTAAAAAAAATATCAAGCTCTATCTTTAGAAGGGAAGGGAAAGCCCTACCGGTGGCTCAGCGGCCGTGGCATTTTCCTACGCATGCTCTGGCATGGCCTTTGTCCAATCACGCCGATAGCCCCCGGTAGGGCTTTCCCTTCCCTCCATATAGAAATAGGATCTATTATTTTTCTATAAAGTACTAAGCATCATCAAAATATATTTGCTGTCTGCCGGTTACCCTTTGGCGGAATGCTTCTTCCTGTTGCGCATAAGCAGAGTAAATGCTTTTTGTCATGTATCAGCAGAGAACCGCCGGAGCAGGGATGCGGGACAGAAAAAACATCTGGAGTTCTCGGGCGTCGATCCGCAGACCATAGGTCTGATGGTTCGCGGAGACCGTGGCTCCGGAGCCAGGTTCTACAGGGTTTTTTCTGGCACGCTCCCTGTCTGGCGGGTATATACTAATACAAGTATATGCTTTTGCTCTGCAGTAACCCGCTTACCTAACGGCTAAATTGTATCGCGCCACTCTGTAAGATTTGGTATCCAGAACTCGGTATTGGCCTATAGAGATTTGGGCATTGGTTATACGCTGAGCCGGAGTAGGATGCGTCTTGCCAAAACCTTTGGTCGTGTCTCTCTGGTTTTGCTGCAATATCCTGAGCATGGACATAAGGCCCTGCGGATCATAACCGGCGGCTGCCATTAGGCTAAGGGCTGTTGCATCAGCCTCAAATTCCTGGGTTTGTGAATAGCCGTTGTTTACCATAGTGGTGATAATTTCACCTATTGATTCGTTAAAAACGCTGGTTAATTCCTGCACATCCATGCCGGTAACCGCGCCTACGGCAGAAGTCCCGGTTACTATGAGCGCCTGGGTTATACGGCTGTTCCTAATTGATTTTATTCCGTGCTGAAGCTGAATATGGGCGATTTCATGGGAGATAACTCCTGCCAGGGCATCTTCGGAATCTGCACAGGCGATGAGTCCGAGTGTCAGGAAGATATGCCCCCCAGAAGTTGCAAAGGCATTGATCTCGTCAGTATCCAGGATATTAACATGGTATCCGTTGTACAGAAACGGTTTTGGAGAATTAATGGTAATGGCCCTGCAAATTTGGTTCAGGTATGCTGTAAGTTCCGGTTTCCCGTTATAGATTTTATAGGCCACTAGAATATTTGCACCCACGGCGCGGCCTATGTAGTATTCCTGTTCCGGAGTTATTTCTTCTGCGGCCCTGCCTATTGCCTGGGCTGACTGGCTTATTGCGTTGGCGGTATTCTGATCTATTACGCCAAAAGCCCCTGCAACCTGAGCGCCCACACTGGTTATAGCGGCCATAGTCTG
>JAIRUO010000268.1 GCA_031254385.1 Treponema sp.
ACTATGCTGCATTATGCGCAAACTCTTATGGAAATTGGCGATCTGTATTATGAAGGCCGGAATAGCCAAAACAACCTTGCCAGAATGGACAGATGCCTGGATTTAACTTCCAAAATCCGGGACGAACTGGAAAACGCCAAACTAAGGCTGGATGACAAAGAAGCCTTTAAGGAAGAACTGGTTATCCTTCAGCGTTATACGGAGGTATTTGAAAGGCAAATTATTGCCGCAGGAGGGAATATACCGGCAACAAATACTGGACCAAATCCGCCTGTAACGCCGGATCCGCGTATGCCTCCTGCTGATATGGCGGCTCTGCAGACTAGGGTAAACTCCCTTTTCCGGGAGATTGCGCTTTCTTTCCCCGAAACATCAGAGGTTCCAATTGCAGCTATCGCTTCCTTTGCGTTAAGAGACGGCAGCGAGCCGCCTCTGGTATCTTACCTCAACCAGAGTGCCATTACCGTCCTGGCTGGCAACCCCAGGCTCCTTTTAGTGGAACGCGAGCGCCTTGACCTTATACGTTCAGAACATGCGTTCCAAAACGTGGAGCTTTTGGACGCTGATGCCGCTATCCGCCTTGGCCGTCTTCTGGGCGCACGTTATATCATTACCGGGCAGATAATCCCCATGAGCGCTCAAGTCATTGTGTTTGGTCGGGTCATCAACGTAGAAACCGGGGAAATCTTAAGCGCGGCTCAGATTTTCCTTGATAGGGAAATGTTAGGAGGGCTTATTTAGGGGAGTTGTTTAACGTTGTAGCAGCTAACGTGGTGGTGGCGATTTCTTCCAGAGAAAGGGCCTTTACTTCGTCTGTTACATTTACTGCCCTGCCACTGCGAAGGTAGAAAAGCCAGGCTGAAGCAGGCTTCCCGAAAATATCCCCCGCTGCCTGGCGATAAGCGGCAAGCTGACCGTAATGGTCTTCGGGATTTTCTGTTCTGTCGGTCTTGAAATCCACCACCGTTACTTCATTTTCTTCTTCAAAAAGAAGATCCATCTGGCCTGTAATCGCAATGGGTTTTCCCTCAACAATTACCGAAGTAATAACGGGGTACTCAGATTCACGGTTTATGGATACTGCCCATCGTTTTCCCAGATCAGAATTGATGAAGGAATCCGCCATGGCCTGGGCTGCAGATAATACGCTTTCCAGAGTTTTTTCATTATCCACAAGGGATTTAATTTTGTGTGGAATAATCAGGGGCTCTTCCTTAAGCCGCGCTTCCAAAACCGCATGAACCATGCTCCCAAAATCCGCAGGGCTAAGGCCAGAAATGGTGTCAGAAATGTCAGACGGTGTTTTTTGGCTCTCCCCCACTCCCCACTCCCCACTCCCTACTTCCCAAACCTTATATCGCAGCTTGCTGGCTTCCAGGGCGGAGTTTGCGGCTTTTCCTTCTGGAAGCGTTTCAGCTTTTTCATAATAATCCGCCGCCGCGATAGCCGCTTCTTGCTGACTCTTTTCTGTTGAACCTTGGTGCGGGCCGGAACGAGCCGCAAGATTAATATCAGAAGCTATTTTGGCAATTTCCGCTCTAGACAGAACAGGAATTGGTTCCAAAGTACATAGCGAGGAAGGGCACTCAGGCAGTGTGCCCTGGATCAGTTTAAGAAAAGTATCTCTTCCCTCGGGTTTTTCGTTCAATTGAGCTAAACGGCGGCTTATGGTTTCGGAAGTAAAATCCTGTGTCTGGAGATCCCAATTTTTCTTTTCCTCTTTTGTTTGTTTGGGCAGGGTAAAGGAAAGAAAAAGACGGCTTTCCGCTCTGGTCATGGCGACATAGAGGAGGCGGCGTAATTCTGCGGTGTCTTTTGCCTTTTCTTCTTCTTCAATTATTTTTTGGAAATAATTGCCGCCAATGGGCAGTTCTTCTGCCTGGGGTAATTTAATTACAGGGCCGTATTGTGTATGGAAGCCAAGAAGATTTACGAATCTACGCGAATTTTGCGCGGAACTGCAATCGAAAAGAAAAACGCAAGGGAATTCCAACCCCTTGCTTTTGTGAATAGACATGATCCTTACACCAGGATCGCCTTCGCCGGGTATGTCCTTGTCATCGGGTCTTTCTTCCCGGTTCATTATGTCGTCTAGATATTCGATGAACTCCGTTAAGTTTTTGCCCTTGGCATCGTAATCGGAAGCCAGGCTGAAAAACAGATCAAAGAGGCTTTCGTAGACCTGGGCCGATTCAGTCCAGAGTGTCTCGTAACGGTAGCCTTCATCAAACCAGAGTCTTGTTACAAGTTCCGTTATGGATAAACTCGCGCTTGCTTCGCGCAGAGCTGTATACTTTGTCCTTGCCTGGCGGTATAGGAAAAGGTCGTTTTCAGGGATAAGCGGTTCGTTTTCCTCCGCAAAGGGTTCGTTTTTTTTACCAGGCGTATTCATCCCTAGTAAACATGCGGCAAGGGTGAGATCGCTTAAACGCATAAAAGGAGAGCGGATGAGGGCTGCATAAGCAATGCGATCTTCGGGATAAACCAGAAGCCGTAAATAGGCTCGCATATCAAGAATGGGCGCATCATTGAAGAGTCCAGAAGGCCGATCCGTATTATAGGGTACGCCGAATTCTCGGAAATATTTTTCAAGGGTGTTTTGATGCGTATAGGCCCGCTGGAGAACAGCAAAGTCACTCCAGTTGCAAGCGCGTAACTCTATACCGTCATTGGTTCTGATGTGGATTTTTTCCTTTTTATCTACCATGTCCCGGATTTTTTTTGCAATAAAAACAGCCTCAAGGTCATGAGATTTTATTCCACCTTCGTCATCAGGATCTAAATCATCGCTCTTTAAAAAACAGAAATGCGCAAGCGGTTTTTCTTTTGAGGATTCATTATCCGGTGGAAGCATATCGCTGTATTGGGCCTCAAAATCTGGAATACCTTTTAAAGTTTCTGGTTTTTTAGAAGATGATGAAAGAAACACGCCTGGGACTGAAAATCCCTGTTCATTGTCATAGCCGCCAAAAATGCGGTTAAAAAGAGAAATTAGGCTGGGCCGTGAACGGTAATTGTAAGTCAGCCCAAGGAACTCAAGTTCAATGCTTCCATTCCCCTGCTTATGTAAAAGATCAGTTCCCAAACTTCTGAACACAGTCACATCAGCCCCGCGGAAACGGTATATGGACTGTTTTTCATCGCCTACAAAGAACATGCGGTTTGTTTCCAATTCTGTTGGGGCCGGAATCCCTTTTTCCATGCGCTGGGTGTTTTCTGCCAGAAGATAAACAAGATCTCTTTGTAGGGCATTGTTATCCTGAAACTCGTCAATCATGATCATTTTGAGCGAGTCTTTATAGACTTTGCGTATATCAGGATGATCCTTCAGGGCATCTACCGCAAGATGGGCAATGTCGTTAAAACTTAAGAAGCCTGTCTCCCTTTTTTTCGCATTAATCTCATACTGGAATTTGTTTATTAATTCAAAGAGGCCAGAACAAAGATAAAAGTTGAGTATATAATTGGCAATGGATTCAAGTTCATAAAAAAGGCCGCTCTCATTTTTGCCCTTGAGTAGTTTAAAATTATCAACTAACGGAGCGTAAACCGCACCGATATTCCCCGATGCGCTTATCGCTATAATAGCAGAATAATATTCAAAAAATATTTTTATTTTTTGCCTAGTTTCAAAAAGAGGCGAAGATTCATCCCAGTTATTATCAAATGAACTTTTTATTTCCAAAAGAGAATCAATTTCGGGCAAAGGTGGAACCGGGTTATTAAGCAATATTTTTTCCAGAGCTTTTGTAAAATTAATGCTTTTGTTTATTGCCATTAAGTGATGAAGTTCATCAATCATATTGGCTGTTATTGTTTGAACCGTTTGGGATTTTTCCTTCCATGCCCTGATAATTTCTCCTCTTTGAATAAGTAGATATTTATCAAGATCGAGCGGGCTTGAGATGGGGCTGTGCCTTATCATTATCTGGGTAAAAATTTCTTCCGCAAGTCTTCTGATTTTATGATCTGGCAGAAGCTGCTGAATAGCCGGAGCTTCCCGGTTGTCCAGAACAAATTGAAGGGCCGCTTCCCGTGCTAGATCCCGCAGAGCTGCGTCATCGCTCTTAAAATCAGGGCTTATGCCGTATCTAGGTGCGGCAGTTCTAGCAATGCTTGCAGAAAATGAATCCAGCGTACTGATCCGCGCCTTATGAAAATCCCTTATTGCATCGTCAGCATTATTCTCCAGGAGGTACTGATAGATACGGCTGTACATTTCGCTAACCGCTTTATTGGTAAAGGTAAGGGTTAAAATTTCTTCCGGTTTTAATTTTTTTTGAAGTATAAGCCAAACATAACGGCTAGCCAGCACCTTTGTCTTTCCCGATCCCGCGCCAGCAGCAACCACCGCATTAGCTTCGAGAACAACCGCCTTTTCCTGTTCCTTGTTGAGCCCACGCAACAGACTTTGTACAGACACCAGCGGACGACGGGAGTCGAACCCGCGTCACAAGCTTGGGAAGCTTGGATAATACCGTTATATGACGTCCGCTTTACAGAATTGCCCCATAATGTGTCTGCATTATGGGCAGATATTATTTATATCATGTTTGAGAAATTAGTACAAGCACTAGGGCAAAAGCATTTGCTCTGTCTATAGAGCAAAATGATGTAACAAGCCGCCAGGGGGCAGCCGGCTGGCGCGGCAAATATATTTGGAATTCCTCGCCAGAGCAGACCAGCGAGAAAATGCAGCCCGTAGGGCTGTCAATTAAGGGCAGGAAATGCCTGACCACTTAATTTAGGAAAATAATGTATTGATTATAATATAACTTCCTTAAAATTAAGTGGTCAGGAGGCTGCGCCGGCGAATTCTACAAGCATATTTGTCGCGCCAGCCGGCTGCCCCCTGGCGGATTAGTAGTTCATTTTTCATATAAAAAAGTAAATGCTTTTGCCTTGTTCTACTAAGCCTGCCTTACATCTCCAAGACAATCTCGTTTTCCTTCTGTAGAATTGACGCGGGGATGTAATTACCATCGACTTTTGTTCCGTTTACGGTTAGGCTGCGGCAGCCGCTTTCGTGGCCTTCGCTGTTAAGAACCTTTATGTGCAGTTTGCTGCCACGGAAAACTTTTTCCACTGTAAAACTATTCCAGGACGGAGGAATTGCGGGAGACAGGCGCAGGCCGTTAATGTCTGGCCTTAGGCCCAGTATTCCTTCCACGCACCCAACCATGACGGTGCTGGCTGTGCCGGTGAGCCAATGGACATGGCTACGCCCTTCAAAGGGACTCTCTATGCTTTCGGTGAATTGTGAATACACATACGGTTCCATAAGACGGGTTTGGGCAATATCGTTCTGTGCGGCTGGGCAGCTTTCCAGATAATACTCGAATGCGCGAGTGCCGCGACCAAGCAGGGCTTCCGCTAAAATCAGCCAGCCCTGGGTTTGTAAAAAGATAGCGCCGTTTTCTTTTGTGCCAGGATTAAACAATAGCGCCAGCGCCCCGTCAAAGGCGTGCTTGCGGTAAGCAGGGGCCATTATGCAGGCACCGTATTTGGTGTTGAGCTGTGCATGAACTAAATCCAATACGGCCTTCCCACGATCTGCTCCGGCTAGACTAGAAATAACAGACCAGCTTTGCGGGTTCAACCAGAGGCTGGCTTCCTGATCGCTAGGCTTGCCAACCACTTCTCCATGCTCGGTAATTCCGCGCACGAAGCGATCGGTGTCCCAGCAGCGTTCTTCCAATATGGCGGCGAATTTAGTTTTCAGTTCGCTCATACGTTTTTCGGTTTCACCATCGCCCTTATATCTGGCAAAACGGATCATTATCTCAAACGCATAATACAATTGCATCGCTACGAATACTGATACGCCGTTCGTGCCTAGCCTGAGGCAGTCGTTCCAGTCGGCATGTAACCCGGCAGGCAGTCCATGTATACCCAGATGATCCAGCGAAAACCCGATGGCTTTTTTTAGGTGATTGTACAGTGAATCCGTACCTGTATCGGCATAAGGGATATTTTCGTCCAACAGCGCGGTATTGCCAGTTTCGGCAATGTATTTCCATACAGTCGGGAACAGCCATAACGCATCATCGGCACGGTAAGAAGGATGTCCAGTTGACCCTCGGTAGGAAGAGTCCTCAGGTTTATCTTCGTGTCCGGGGTTATGGTTGTATTTTACCAGCGGCAGAGCCCCGCCGTGGTTTACCTGGGCAGATATCATAAACCTTATTTTTTCCAAAGCCATTTCCGGGGCCAGATGAATGATGCCCTGAATATCCTGCACCGTATCGCGGTAGCCGTATCCGTTGCGCTGGCCGCAGTAGATCAAGGACGCGGCCCGCGACCAGTTAAAGGTAATAAAACACTGGTATGCGTTCCAGGTATTGATCATGTGGTTGAAATTTTCATCCGGGGTTTTGACTTTTAGGCCAGATAATTTTCCGCGCCAGTAATTCTTTAATTCGTTGATTTCGCGTTCGGGAAGATCCTTATCCTCATAACGCGCTACCAATTCACTTGCCTGCGCTTCCCGTTTTTGCCCAAGCAGAAATACGATAGAAACGCTTTGACCAGGCGCAAGATCAACTGCCGTATGCAGTGCACCGCAGGGGTTCAGGTTGTAGTTTAAGGTTCCGTCAAGGCGGCCTTTTTCAACAGAAACGGGGTTTCCGTAATCACGATAAGCGCCTATAAACGCGGCCCGGTCGCCGCAGTAGCTGGTAACTTTTCTGCCAGCCAGGGCAAAGACGCGGGTTTCCACGCGGCTTTCGTTTACGGCATTCAGGCAGTTTTCGTTGATGGTTTGGAGGATGAACTGATCTTTAAAATAGGTGCGGGTTATAAACTGCGTATATTGCAGATTAACCTGATCCTGTTCATAGAAACTTTCGCAGGTAAACTCGGCAAAACCGAAAACAGAAATCTTTCTTGCGGTTGTTCCGCTATTGGTAATTTTTAGCTGCCACACCTCGTAATCAGCGCCGTGGGGAACGTAATAGTTTGCTTCGGAACGTATATTGCTGTATTCGGCTTCTAGTTTTGTATAACCCGTGCCGTGGCGGCATGTTGAGCGGTACTGAGTTAGAGGCTTGCCCACTGGCTGCCATGAAGCTGACCAATAATCGCCCGATTCATCATCGCGCAGATAGATGTAACGGCCGGGTCTGTCCTGTTCGTTAAAACGGTAACGGATAATCCGTCCGGCAGCGCCGCTCTTTACAAAGCTGTAACCGCCGGCGTTATTTGAAATTATCGCGCCGTAAGCAGGAGAACCAAGATAATTGGCCCAGGGCGCGGGCGTGTCAGGTCGGGTGATAACATATTCCCGCGCATCATCGTCAAAGTAACCGTACTGCACTGTGAACCTCCATTAGAAAAATAATGAAGTATTACTCAGCATAAATCATCTTGTCGGCTTCATCAAATATTCTTCGTACCTGGGTACGGGCAATGCGGAATTCGGTAACGCCTTGTCTTTCTAGAACATAGAAATCCCGGTTATAGGGAATAAGGCGTATTCCCGTGGTAACTGCCGGCGTATTAAGTTTGTATTCAACTATCAAATCTGTCCCTTCGCCACGGGTAACAGGCCCTATATGTTCCGCATCAATAAGGAGGCCAATGACTCTCTGATAAAATACCCGGAATGCTTGATCCTCAGTTCTTCTACCGTCAAGATAGAAAATTGCCTCATCTCCTTTGCCCTGAATAGTAGCCGTCAAAGTGCGCCCGTCTCCGGTAACGGTAAAGCTGTCAACATGGTCAATGTAATGGATCATGGCAAATTTATCCAACAGTGAAAACGGAGTGGCGCTAATAATAGTTTCCAATCCTCCAAGGGTGAATACAGAATCGTTCCCGGCCACTTGCGCATAATATATGCCGTATTCGCTCTTTCCAAAAAGAATATCCAGAGTTTCGCTAGGAGTTTCAATATACAACCGGCCAGGCCTGTCCAGGCCGTAAGGCACCAAAGAAGAAGGATTATCATCTATAAATTCATAGATTTCAAGATA
>JAIRUO010000277.1 GCA_031254385.1 Treponema sp.
GCAGCCCCGGCGTACACGCAAATGGCAACTCTATCGGTACCGTTCAATTCATTGACCAGCATTTTTAGGGAAGATATTACCAGCGGCAGCCGGGTCGGGGAATCCATTGAACCGGAGACATCAATTAAAAACACCAGATTGACTCTCGGTCGTTCATTATTGGGGAATTCCATTCCCTTTATCGCAATACGCGCCAAAAGATGATCTTGATTCCAGGGAGCAACGGCTGTTTCGATATGAACCGCAAAAGGTTTCCCGTCATCGGGCTGTGAATAATCGTAATCGAAATAATTTATCAGTTCTTCTATTCTGATTGCCGACTTTGGAGGCAGGCGGTTTCCTTCTATATATCTGCGAGTCATTGCATAACCGGCAGTATCTACATCTATAGAAAAAGTGGAAAGCGGATAATCTTCTACACGCCTGAACGGATTGTCAACAATCTGATCGAAATTGCGTGGGTCAAATTCTTCTTCATACAAGTCATAATAAATAATCTCATTGCCATAAAAATCATAGCTGGCGCGGGCTATACTCGCCGACGCTGTGGCATACGACATTCTCGAACTGCTTTGGCCAGAAGAGCAGGAAAACAAAACAAGCGATAGCAAGACAGCGCTTGCTATATATTTAATATGTGTCTTTTTCATATAGTAAGGATACTACAGGGGGCGGTGAAAAGCAAGAACACGTATTGACCTCGCTGGCAGCTATGAATTATAATCTTATGGATGAAGGCTATGCGCAAGTATTTGCTTATTATTGCAATAATCGCTGTCTGTAGCTGCCAAAAACAAGCCCAAATCATAGCCGAAGAAGAAATAAGCGATACCGCTTTAATTATGGTCGAAGAACCTTCCCAAGAAGTTTTCATAGAGCCTGCTGCTACCGTTGTAATATATAGCAGTAAGTATTCTCAAGAAGACATTATTGGGGCATGGTGGTTGGGTACTCCACGTTCTACTATAGAGATAGAATTTACAAATGATAATATTCTTTATATAAGAGAATTTGATATTTTTGATAACTCGGTTGATGAAAATTTTTACCCATACAAAATAGAGAACGATTCTCTAATTATAGAGGATACCGACAAAAGCAATAATTTTGTGGGGTTTGTAAATGATTATTTTCTTGCATCAGGGGCTGGCATTTACATTGCTGGGCTGGATGCTCGTAGTTTAAATCTTGTACTACGTGGGAACAGGTTTCAATTTTATAAAGGGTCTATGCAAGAACAATTAGAAAGTTTGAACAAAAGGATATCTTATGAAAATGAGCTTAAAGATTTTATTTATAATGAAGTATTAAAGGGCATCATATATCAGGGTGACATAGAAGATGAAAACGGAGTTATAGACACATACGGCGAACCACTAAAAGATGAAATAATAGAATATTCCGATGGTTTACAGTATGAAGGCGGAAGGACCCTAATAGGCATTCGAGAAATAAGGTATGAGGATTTAACACATAGGTATTTTGTTTTTGTCAACAGACGTAATATTCAATCACAATCTTACAAGGATGTTTTAGTTAATACTAAACTAGATAGATTAACGACGATCAATATTGGGGCCAGATCTGAAGATATAATGGCAGTATTTGGCAGAGACTATTGGCGGAAAGAGGGAGAAGACCTGATGTATATGTGGAATCTTGATATAAGCGAACCATACCGCTGGGTCAGATTCACAATAGAAAATGATATAGTCATTAGTATATCGTATATACTTACCAGATGGAGTTCAGAATAGCACGCCGCAGTGACTGGCACTGTGTGCGTATATTTAAGAAAATTTAACCACGGATTACGCGGATTTTAGCGGATTTACACGGATTAAGAAGGATAAAGAATTTCTAGTATTAAATCCGTGAAAATCCGTCCTCATCCAAGCTGTCCGTAGGACAGCAGTAATCCGTGGTTAAATTTGGATAAATGTTAAGGCCCGATCAACGCGGGCCAGGGACTTCTCGCTTCCCAGTAGCCTTAGGCTTCCGAATAACGGCGGGCTTACACGGCTGCCGGTAATGGCAACACGCAAGGGCATCATAAAGTCGCCAAGTTTTAACCCTTCTTTTTCCGCAAAAGACTTGATAAGAGCTTCGGCTTCCTCATCGTTAGGTGCATTTGCAAGCGTGGCGCCACATTCCCTGCCTTTCTTGAGCAGTTCTACGGTTGCAGCAAGGTCGGCTTTTTTGGGGAAGAAATCTTCTTTGGGGGGCATGGGAGGCTCGCGGAAAAGGTACTCTATTTTACTAGGAATTTCTTTAAGGAAACTTACACGTTCCTTAATCAAGGGCATAGCCGCAATATAAAGTTTTTCTTGCATATTATCCGGCTTTAGTTTTGGTGCGCCGAAAAGCCCGCTCTCAATGGCATGAACTAAACTTAGCTTTGCCAGTTCTTTATCGTCCTTCATTCTGATGTACTGGCCGTTATACCATTCCAGTTTCTTGTAGTCGAAAATGGCCGGAGCCTTGTTGAGTTTTCCCAGGGTAAAACAATCGGCGAGTTCTTCCAGAGTATATATGTCCTTACCTTCTTCGTAAGAACAGCCGACCATTGCAACGTAATTTATTAGCGCTTCCGGCAGATAGCCTTGCAGCCTGAATTCATCAATAGAAGTGGAGCCGTGGCGTTTGGAGAGTTTTTTACCGTCAAGGCCCATGACCATGGGAAGATGGCAGTATTCGGGATGATCCCAGCCAAAAGCCTTGTACATGATCACATGAAGCGGAGTCGATGGCAGCCATTCCTGTGCTCGCATAACATGCGTAATGCCCATTAGGTGATCGTCTACCACATTCGCCAGATGGTAGGTGGGGAAGCCGTCTGATTTTAACAAAACAGGGTCAGGGTTAATATCATCATTTTTCCATTCGATATTTCCAAGGATGTGGTCGCAGAATTCTGTTTTTGGCGAAGGGCCTCCGCTTTCAGCTAACGGAATTTTGAGCCTTACGGTATGGGCTTCTCCGGCGGCAACACGGCGAGCCGCTTCTTCCCTGGGAATGTTTCTGCACAGGCGGTCATACCCGGTTTCTGATGAATGTGCAGCCTCCCGTTCCTTGCGTACAGCGTCAATTCTTTCGGCAGTGCAGAAACAGTAGTAGGCTAAGCCTTTTTCGATTAGTTCGTCAGCGTATTTTTTGTATAGAGCGCTGCGCTCGGACTGAATATAGGGCGCATAAGGGCCGCCAAGGTCGGGGCCTTCATCCCAGCGGAAGCCAAGCCAGTCAAAGGTGTCGTAGAGGTTTTGGACATACTGTTGTTCGCAGCGGGTGCGGTCTGTGTCTTCCAGGCGCAGTATGAATTTGCCGCCTTTGGAACGGGCAAAAAGGTAGTTGAAAAGGGCGGTTCGTATTCCGCCAATGTGCTGGTTTCCCGTAGGGGACGGGGCGTAACGGACTCGTACATTCATAATAAATAGTATACACTCTATTAAAGGAGATTTTCTATGCCTACTGAAACCAAAAGCAAAGGACAATTACTATCAGAAAAACTTTTTTTTAGCCCTGTAAATTGCTGGGAAAAGACGGATGCCAAAACAGAAAAGGAAATAGAAGAGTTTGCTGCAGCCTATAAAAAATTTATTGACGCGGGAAAGACCGAACGGGAGTTTACAGCAGAAGCAGTAGCGCTGCTCAAGAAAAAGGGTTTTACCGCTATAGAAGAATGGGAAGGGAAAAAACTGCCGCCTGGAACCAAAATATACAAAAACATACGCGGAAAGTCCCTGATCTGTGCGGTAATTGGGAAAAAGCCTGTAAAAAACGGATTGAATATTTTGGGCGCACATATTGACTCGCCCCGCATTGACCTCAAGCAGAACCCTCTCTATGAAGATACCGGCCTAGCCTTCCTTGATACGCATTATTACGGCGGAATCAAGAAATACCAGTGGACGACCATTCCTCTGGCCATGCACGGGGTCTTTATCAATAGCAAAGGCGAAAAACAACAGATACGTATAGGCGAGGATGATACTGACCCGGTATTTACGATAACCGACCTTTTGCCCCATTTGTCCCAGGATATAATGCAGAAAAAAGCTGCTGAATTTATTGAAGGCGAAGACCTTGATATTTTGTCCGGCTCCATACCTTACAAAGACGAAAAGGTCAAAGAAAAGGTAAAGCTGAATATTCTTGATCTGCTGAACAAAAAATACGGCATTACCGAAAAAAACTTTGCCTCCGCAGAAATTGAATTTGTTCCAGCTTTTAAGGCCAGGGACCTTGGCTTTGACCGGAGCATGGTAGGAGCTTACGGCCATGACGACCGAAGCTGCGCGTATCCCGCATTGATGGCCATGATCAATGTTGCCTCAAGCAAGAAAGTCCCAAACAAAACACTGGTCTGCTATTTGTCTGATAAGGAGGAGATAGGGTCTGCCGGAAACACAGGTGCGCAGTCTTTTGGAATGGAAAATTTTATCGCTACCCTCTGCGCAGATAGCAAGGAACTAGTCCGGTGCTTGGAAAATTCTTCCATGCTCTCTGCCGATGTGGGCGCGGCCTTTGATCCCAATTACGCCTCTGTTTATGAAAAGAAAAATGTCTGCTATATGGGAAAGGGCCTGGTTCTGACCAAGTACACCGGCTCACGAGGAAAGGTAGGCGCAAGCGACGCCAATGCGGAATTCTGTTCCAAGGTGCAGGCCATTATGGACGCCAGAAATGTTCACTGGCAATTCGGCGAACTGGGGAAGGTTGACAAGGGCGGCGGCGGAACCATTGCGCTTCATGCAGCGAAACTTGGAATAGAAGTTCTGGACTGCGGGGTTCCTGTTCTTTCGATGCACTCGCCTTTTGAAATAATCAGCAAGATCGACCTATATACAACCTATCAAGGTTATGTGGCGTTCTTAGAGGATATGTAAATTAAGGTTCTCGAACAAGCCCAAGGATGGCGATAAGGAGAAAAAAATGAGAAGAATAATCTGCGCTTTTCTTTTTGCCGCAGTTGCCGCAGGGTGTTTTGCCTCAGAAGCCGATGGCATTTTTACCTATACAGTCGGACAGGCCATAGTACATATGCTGGTGGAGCGCACGAATCCCGGAAATGCCGGAATTCTGGTAGGCGCAAGCGCGGCGACATTAAGCCGTTATATTCCTGCCGGGGGTTTTACGCATAGCACCAATACTTTCCTTATTAAGCTGCCCGGACGTATTATCCTTGTGGATACAGGGTACGGCGAAGCGGTTTTTGAAAAAATGAGAAGCTTGGGTGTGGAACCTGATCAGGTTGACGCGGTGCT
>JAIRUO010000104.1 GCA_031254385.1 Treponema sp.
CTCGGAGAATTGAACTCCAGACACGCAGATTTTCAGTCTGCTGCTCTACCAACTGAGCTAAGGTGGCCAAACATTAGCGCTGCGTTAAGCAGCGTTAATTCGCTTAATTTAACAGGCCCAGGCGCCAATAAAGGCTCCTGTTGCCACATAGGCGGGCCGGCTTTAGCCGGACCAGCGCGCCGCTTGAAAAAACGGCTTTAACCCAACCGGTTGGGTTAATGAAACATAGCATATTAACAATTTTTTTGTCAACAGGAGGATAAAAAATGTGTTCATTTTTGAAGAAAATTAGCTTTACCGTACTGATAATTTTTTGTACGGCCTTTGCGGTCTATCCGCAATCATTGGAACAACTGCAAAACGGAGTGGCAGCCCTTTCAGAGGATCTGGCAAAATCGCTTCCTTTTAATGCCTCTATTGGCCTGAATTGGTCAGACGCCTATATAGGCAAGCTCATTCCAAGCGCACCGCCGCATTTTGGCATAGGAATATCTGCCGGGCTTACCACCATGAAAATGTCCGGATTAGATAAGGTTGCGAGCCTTCTGGGCTTTACTATGCCTGATATTCCCCTTGTAAAAAATAAAATGGTACTGCCAGCCTATGCTGCCGAGGCGAGGATAGGCGGGTTCTTCCTACCCTTTGATATTGGTGTAAAATTCGGCATACTGCCTCCTATTCCATTGCCGGGATCATTAAAAATGAACTATACCTTATTTGGCGCCGATTTTCGCTGGGCGCTGATGGAAGGAAATGTTGTCCTGCCAAAAATATCCATAGGTTTGGGCGTCAATTACCTTAAAGGCGGCATAGGCATGAAAGTGGGAAGCGGTAGTCAATTCACATTTAACTATAACAGCACTCCTTATACACTTGCAATTAGTCAGCCGGAAGTTAATCTTCTTTGGGATACTTTCGCTGTTGAAGCCAAAGTCCAGTTTTCCAAATCGTTCCTTATTATCACCCCTTATGCGGGTTTTGGAGCAGGCTACTCCTGGTCAAAGGCGGGCTATGAGATAAAAACTGCTGCAACTTTAAACACCAACCCTATAGGACAAGCACAAAAGGATATAATCCAAAACTATCTTAATGGAGCAGGTCTTGCTGGCATTGATTTTACTGGCAACGGCTTTTCAAGCATCGTAAAGATGAGCGGATTTAACGTCCGTTTCTTTGGAGGGCTTTCCTTAAATTTAGCGGTTGTCAGGCTTGACTTTACTTTCATGTATAATATTCTGGACAAGCAGATTGGCGCTACCTTTGGATTCCGGGTACAGCTATAGACAAGATGCAAAAACATAGAAAAGAACCACGGATTTCACAGATGAAGACGGTATACTCAACCGAACCGCATAGCGGTGTCGTATCAACGATACGCGGTTCCCCTCTTGATTATCGCGGATTCAGATTATAAAATTCTTTTTATCCGTGTTAATCCGTTAAAATCCAAGCTGACCAATGGTCAGCAGTAATCCGTGGTTTTTTCTAGACTTTTGCGTGAGGTAAATTATAAGGAGTTTTTTCGCTCCAGAAGAGCCACGGCAAGTTCGGCTTCTGTGATGCTGATCCCCAGGCGGGAGGCTATTACAGAAGGCGAAAAACCGGATAGGGCAAGAGCGCTTATCTGGTCTTCCAAGGACTGGGGATTGTTTTCTGGGGGCTTGGGCTTTTCTTCAATTACCGGGGGGGGATTTTTCCCAATCTCCCGGTACGTTTTTTCCGCGATTTCCCTGCGATCCAGTTCTTTGTTTAGCAGGGCAAGACGCCTGTCGCTTTCTTCAAGAATGGCTTTAAGCTGCTTCTCCCTGTCTTCTATAAGGGAAATGTCTTTTTCGGTGATTTCGTCGATTCTCTGGAGGAGCCTGTTTACCTCATCCCGGACATCTTTGAGGACTCCTTCAAAACTGGTTTTCCTGTTGATATATGAGCGAAAATAAAGAAAGGCGATAAAACAGAAAAGAAGGCAGCCAACTGAAATAACAAGGGGCAGGGACATATTTACCCGCTGATGTCTATGTTCCGGCCTAGCGCCGGGTCCCGGATTAAAGCGTCCTTTGGCCTTTCTTCTTCATCATCAGAAGGAAGCGCCTCCTCATTTTCTTTTCCGTGATAAAAATTATGCTGACGGGATTCTTCGTCCTTGATTTTGGATGCGTCGTCTGCCATGTTCTGGGTCTCGTTTACAGCGCGTACATTCTCTTCTGCCTTTTTTTGGCTCTGAACCTGCTGGAGCGCGGCCTGAATCTGAAGGCCCTCTTTCTGTTGAGTCTGGTTCCTGCCAACCTTGTCTATCTGGGTAAAAAGGGTTTGAAGATCAATTGGTTGCATAGCCTTCCGGCGCCTGCTTGGCTTCTTCATCGGGTTCTTCATACTTGGTAACCCGGATCAGGTTGTCTTCCAGAATAAATGTCACGGCCCTGTATTCGGTATTGACATCTAACGAAGCTTCCCGGACTGTAATCTTGACCCCCGGATAAACTTTAGAAGACGCTGAAACTTTGCCTCTGGTCTTTATGGTATTAAAGAAATCCTGAATTTTCATCATTTCTTCTTTGGTTTTTTTGAGATCTGTCATCAGGGTCTGGCGCTGATCCATAAGATCCTGCATATAGTTTTCTTTGTCTTCTGGCAGGGTCTTTCGCTGTTTCTTTATATTAATCAGGGTTTGAAGATTGCGCTGTATATCGTCTATTTTTTTCTCCATTGCTTCTTTGTTGACCGTAAGAGTTTCCATCTGTTCTTTACTTTTGGGGTCTATTCCAACTTCGCAGATCGTACTGGTACCGCTGGTCGGGCTTCCCAGAATTTTTGCGTTGATCTCTTCAGAAGCCCTAAGCCGCCCTCCCACGATGTGTGCCCTTTTTCCCTGGCAGATAATCCGCTTAAATGCGTCTACCTGTGAATTGATGATGCCGTCAGAAACTACGACCATGTTTCCGGCTTCAACTGTGGCATTTTCAATAAACCTGGCCCAAAGAGAACGCCCGGTTTTGACAGATCCGCCGCTCTTCCCGGTAATCCCCTGGTGTACTATGATATCTCCTTCCGCATCCAGCTCCGCTTTTTCTACTGTACCGTTTATCTCAATATTACCCGTAGCTTTTACAGAAAAACCGTCTTCTACATTTCCGTTGATTATTACAGTCCCCAGGAAAATAATATTTCCTGTTTTAAGGTTCACGTCTCCCTGGACGGTATATACAGGTTCAACATTTATCTTGCCTCCGCTAATTATAACCTGGCCGTTAATGTCTGCAATTATGGTCATCTCGTCATTTCCCATATGGACGTTTTTGCCCAAAGGCATAGGAAGATCCCTGCCGTCTCTTGCGGGAATGATTTTGCCCGTAACGGTCCTTCCGGAAATTCCCTGCTCTGCCTCAATCTTAACCGCCAGGGGCTGATTTTCTACAACATTTTGAATTATATTGATGTCCTTAAAATCAATGCGGCCGTTGCTTCCTTCCTTGAGTTTTAATCTGGACTGATCTGTTTCAAAATTGTACTTAACATGAGAATCTTTGCCGTTTATCGGTTTTGTTCCTTCCGCTACGGCGATTTTTTCTTTGTAAATTGGCCTGTCTGCAAATTCCCTTATGGCATCCTCGTTCACTCCGTAGACAACCTTGTTGCTTCGCAGAGTACCCAAAAAAGATTCCACGGAAATATCGCTTCCACCCATCCCAGGAGGGCTTACCGTGATAAAGGCTTTCATTTCTCCTTCTGCGACATCAACTACTACCGTGCTGTCATTTGTGGTAAGACGCTGATAACTGCCGATCTTTACATATTCGCCTCGTGCATCCTGGACAACACGGCTCACCATTTCATTATTTATATCTGTCACATAACGATCCTGGATTTTCTTAAGGGTATCCTGTTCCGAGATTCTCTTGCCCCTGCCCTTGGGAGGAATGACTTTTAGATAAACATCGCCGTACCGCAAATTAACAAAGGCGTCTCCGCTCAGGTCTTCAATTACAGGGGCCGCTACTTCATTTTCTTCGGATTCTTCATCTTCTACATCATTGGCCTTTACGGTAGCCCGCTCATAGGCATTTATAGTCCAGTCTTTTTTGCCGGTGCCTAAAATACCAGGGGTACCTCTTTCGGCAATTTCATATTCCAGACGCCGGACAGGAACACTCAATAATGTGGCGGCTTGTTCTACTGCCGCTTCCAGGGTGGGGCCTTTGGCAGTAACCGTTTTTGTATTCCGGTCAATGACCAATTGTTTTCTGATAATATCCTGGAGCTGGATAAAATCTACCATTGTTCCCCTTATACTATCCCCTTACGGCTGTTTTTTAGCCTTGATCTAAGCCGCAATATTGCTTTTGTATGAAGCTGGGATACCCGGGATTCGGTAACGCCCAGAACCTGGCCTATGGCTTTAAGCGTAAGGTCTTCAAAATAATAAAGAACCAGAATCTTTTTTTCGTTGTCTGGAAGTTCATTTATGGCTTCTACAATGACACGGCGTATTTCGTCCCGTTCCGCCATTACTTCCGGGTTAAGGCTCGAAGGAGATTCAATGCTGTCCCCTATGGAGACTTTGTCATTATCGTCCCCAGAATACCAGACTTCATTTATTGAAAGGATCGAAGTGCCGGAAAT
>JAIRUO010000001.1 GCA_031254385.1 Treponema sp.
GAAGTATCGGGAAGGCCCGAACAATCTATGTCTTCTTCTACGGTGAAAATAAAGCGGGAATTATTGTCCGCAGCGTCTTCTACCCTAAAAATACCAATTCCCAGTGAAGCAAAAGATTCCTGGATTTTTACGGCCAGCGTGGAAATATCGTAGGCATCGCTTAAAAATTTGTCATAAAAAGCCTTTCCCGCAATGGCACCGGCCTCACGAAACAGGTTGTCGGCCATTTCAGTGCCGTAATGCTGTTCCAGTACATCCCTAAGGGTAAATTGTAAAAGCCTGTATATTTCTACCCTTGTATTTGGCCCCAGATGCGGCCGGGCATGGGTCATGTCTGCTCCAACAGTATTGTCCCAGTTAAATTGATAAATTCGTTGGTTTTCCATTTTCGTCCTTTGAATTTAGCTAATATACCATAAGACTGATTAAAAATGAATAGTCCACCTCATTGAACCCTTGAATTTGAGTTCTGCGGTGCGATATGTTGATTATTCCACCAATTTATTGTAAATTTATTGTAAGAAGGGAGCGGCAAGTTCGATGCTTGAGTTGAAAGAAGAAGAAAAACAGCTTGTCAAGGAAATAGAGGCTTATTCTAATTCCCGAGAACCGGCTGAATGCAAGCTGATAATAGACCGGTTTAAGTGCCTTGATGATTTGGGTAAGGTCATATCAGATTACCCTTCGGTCAGGGATTCTGGAATGTTACGGGGGAAGATCAGGGACGAGCAAAAATTATTGACCGCTCTCTGTTCCTTTGCCGCAGCCTCTCACTTATTGCATATTCCTTCCAGGGTAGTTTTAACCCGGAGTTACCTAGTAGCCAAATTTCATGCTTTTTCTCTTCTTACCATCCTGGCTAAAGATCAGAAGGATTTCTATGAGCCTCTGCGCAGGATCATGCATTCTCTTGTTCATACACTGATGACAGAGGAAGTGTATTTTTCCTGCCTGAATGATCCCGGCTTTTCCGATGAAATAAAAATGCGAGTTGCCCATGACTTGATCACTCTGTGGGATAGCGGTACCGATCCCCGCCTGGTACGCCATCTGCCTGCCCTGGAGGCCCTATGGACAGCCAGGGATTCGGCGCCCCCCGCGTTTGGAACCATGAACGGCACCAGCGAACTAATGCGGATCACCATGGACATGGGCAATGACTGGCAAGAATTCTTGGTTGATCAGACTTCGACCAGCGACACCCGTCAGGCTTTGGAGGAATTTCTTTTTGGCCTTTCTTATGAGGAACTTGCATCAATCCGGGAGAGGCTGACCCGCTTTGGCATTGGCGCGGTTGGCCATAGCGAAGTCCGCTCCTTTCTTGGCGGCAAGCCAGCTTATGGCATTGTTACCAGCTCAGACTTCCGGAATATGTATAATTTCTATGTTGATCGCCGCGACACGGCCCTGTTCCGCAAACGCATATCCGCGCCCGGCCCCAAAAGCACTGTAGAAGAAATCTACCTAAAATACCGAATTGCTAGAGAGTAGTTAGGATTTAGGATTGGACTTCTAACCCCTAACCCCTAAATCCTAACCCCTAATACTGCTGTACCTCGTCATGGACAAATTCCAGCTTTATTCCCGCTTCTTTGAACATGGCTTCTGAATCGGCGCCGTCATGATAACGCCGCTGGCACACAACCCGGACTATGCCGCAGTTAATGATCAGCATGGCGCAGGTTCGGCAGGGAGTCATGCTGCAGTATAGTGTCGCGCCCGCAATGGGGATGCCGCGTTTTGCCGCCTGGCAGATTGCGTTCTGTTCGGCATGAACCGTGCGGACGCAATGGGTGGTTATATTCCCATCATCATGGAGCATTTTTTTTAACTGATGCCCTACGTCATCGCAATGTGGGAGTCCTGCCGGCGCACCCACATAGCCGGTAACAAGAATCTGGTTTTCCTTCGCAATGACGCAGCCCGAGCGGCCCCGGTCGCAGGTTGCCCGTTTGGAAATTGCATCGCACACTTCCATGAAATATTCGTCCCAAGTCGGCCTTTCATAAGCTCCCATAGTATACCTCACTATGATTATGCTAATGTTTGTTTTATTGTACAAGGACTTTATATGAAATCTATCCTTTCAATCTGTCTGAACCCCACTATTCAAAAGACGCTGGTTTTTTCCAATATTACCCCTGATAAGGTGAACCGCACAGTCGGACACCGGCTGGATGCTTCGGGAAAGGGCATTAATGTCAGCCGCGTATTAACCCAGCTTGGCAAAAAATGCGTACATCTTACCCAGTTAGGCGGATCATTCCGCGCCATGTTCCTTGAGTTATGTGCTCTAGACGGGCTTGCAATCGAATGGGTGGAAAGCCACAGCCCCATTCGTTTTTGCTATACCCTCATCAATAATAAAGACAAAAGCGTAACAGAACTGGTTGAAGAGGGGGATAAGGTTGAGGCCGGTACCGAAGACCGCTTAATGGCAGCCTTTGACCGGCTCCTTCCCGACATATCCACGGTTATCATTTCCGGGTCGAAGGCAGCAGGCTTTTCAGATTCACTCTTGAGCGAAATGGTTCGCAAGGCCAAGGCACAGGCCGCCAAGGTAATACTGGACCTACGGGGCAAGGATCTGCTTGAATGTCTTCCCTACAAGCCTGACATCATCAAACCGAATTATTCTGAGTTCGTCTCTACATTTATGCCGGAGTTTGCTATAAAAAAGGCAGGGGTTATGGATATTTGCCGAGAACTTACAAGCAAATATGAGACACAGATTATTCTGACCCGAGGCACCATGTCAATTTGGTGCATAGAAAACGGACAATTACAGGAATTCCCAATAGACCGCTGCGAGCCTCTTAACACCACAGGTTCCGGCGATGCTTTTACCGCTGGTCTTGCCTCCGCCCTGGAAGACGGCCTCCCGCTGAAAGAGGCCATCGCCGAAGGCGCCCGCTGCGGTAAACTGAACGCTGGCCTAATCCGCCCTGGAGTGATATATTAGGATTTTTCTCACACAAAGGCGCAAAGGTACAAAGGCACGGAGAGCCGCGCGTAATTCGCAACTTCGCGCCACCTACTAGCTCATTCCTTATTCTCTCTTTTTTCTCTTTTTTCTTTCTTCTTCCCTTAGTGCCTTTGTACCT
>JAIRUO010000082.1 GCA_031254385.1 Treponema sp.
GTTGAAACACAAATCATTCCCATATAGAATGTAGCCATGTTTGACAAACTTACCCAGAAAATCAGCGATGCCATGCGTTTTGTGGCTGGAAAATCTACCATCACCGAAAAGAATATTGATGATGCGGTAGAGGCCATTAAAATCTCCCTGCTCGAAGCAGATGTAAACCTTCGGGTGGTGCGTCGTTTTGTGAACGCCACCATAGAAGAGGCCAAGGGCGAAAAGGTTCTGCGTTCCGTTGACCCCGGTCAACAGTTCATCAAGATTGTGCATGACAAGCTCGTGTCTTTTTTGGGCGATACCCGGCAGGATATCAAACTCCGGGGCCCTGATACCCTTTCAAAGATACTGATGCTGGGGCTACAAGGTTCCGGTAAAACTACCTGTTCCGCGAAACTGGCCCTTCGGCTCAAAAAAGAAGGCCGCAATGTTATGATGGCTGCCTGCGACCTTGTGAGGCCGGCAGCGGTGGAACAGCTTTCGGTTTTGGGAAACCAGATCGGCGTTCCCGTTTATAAGGAAGATGGCGCAACAGATCCGGTAAAGGTACTCCGGGGCGCTGTTGACTGGGCCAAAAAGAATGTCATTGACACGTTGATAATTGATACGACAGGGCGGCTTCAGATTGACGAGCCCATGATGGAGGAACTTGGCCGCATCAAGGAAGAAGCAAAGCCTGATGAACTGCTTCTGGTTGCAGACGCCATGACAGGCCAGTCCGCAGTTGATATCGCGAAAACCTTTGACGAAAAAATCGGCCTGTCCGGCGTCATCCTTACCAAATTCGACAGCGACACCCGTGGCGGCGCTGCCCTTTCGCTCAAGACCATTACGGGCAAGCCCCTTAAATTCATCGGCGTAGGCGAAAAGCCCGAAGACTTTGAGCCCTTCCACCCTGACCGTGCTGCGGGCCGTATCCTGGGCATGGGCGATGTAGTCAGCCTTGTGGAAAAAGCCCAGGAGGTAGTTGACCAGAAAGAGGCGCTTGAGCTTCAGAAAAAGATGGAAAAGGAAACCCTTACCCTGGAGGACTGGCTTGGCCAGCTCAGGGCGGTTAAGAAAATGGGTTCCCTCAAGTCCATGCTGAACATGATCCCCGGCCTGGCTGGCCAGATAAGCGAAGATGATATTAATAAGGAAGAAATGAAAGTTCAGGAAGCCATTCTTTCATCAATGACAAAAAAAGAAATGAGAAACCATCTAATGATAGGCCCTTCAAGGCGCGCCCGCATTGCCCGCGGCTCCGGCACCTCCGTTGCGGAAGTCGCAAGGCTTCTCAAAAAATTCGAAAAGATGCGATCCATGATGAAGAAAATGGCAAAGATGGGAAAGAACCCCCAAGCGGCCCAGCAGATGTTTGGCAATATGGGCAGGGGTTTTTAGGGAGTATAACGACTGTAAATGCTGATCCTCCCTTTA
This sequence comes from Treponema sp., assembly GCA_031254385.1. Next base: position 1,420 of record JAIRUO010000082.1, read on the forward strand.
CTGTTTGGATACCAGCAGACAAAAACGAAGATCGTACCGGAAATTCGCCCCTTCCCAGTACGCCGTATGCGCCTTCGAATCTTGAAATGCGGGAACCGGGTAATCTTGGAAAAGGCTTTCGCCCAATCCGGCGTTAAAAGGGTGTTGTATAAATGCCACATGAAACCATAAGCCTCTTTATAATACTACCCATTTAAAAAATAAACCGACCTGCAAGCCGTCTTGTACACGCACTTAAGACAATCGCTAATGCGAACACTTGAGGGAACCAAGTTTAAGTCTTTTACATTCTGGCCAAAGTCTTCTATTTGTTTTTCTACGGCTTTAAGGAATGGCGCATAATCTTCCCTAGAAAGGGTTCTGGTATTCCTTCCGGTTTGGGTGCCTACGACAGCCTTTATCTTTCTGCCGTTTATGCTGTAAAAATAAGCACCTTTAATTTCCGGGCTGTGCTCCCCTGTTTTTATCTTTTCTTCATATAGTTTTGTGTAAAGAGGTATCTGAAATTCTAAAAGAGGCGTTTCCTGCAATTTATCCGGCGGAATCTGTTCGGGCAAATAGCTCGTTTTATAGTCAATTATTACGGCGTCTCCCTCAGGGGAAATTGATACCCTGTCAATAATGCCCCGTATCAAAAGATCCCCGGTATTCAAAGAAACCGGAAGTTCCAGTTCCACAATGCTGTAGCCGTCAAAATTCTGGGCTTCCAGTTCCAGAAGACAGCCTATCTTCTTTGACATACCAATTGCCTGTGAAGAAACAAGGGGTTCCGCCAAAGGCCCTTTGAACGCAGGGTGTTCCTTTATTGCGGCCCTGGTAATTTCAAGGGCCCAGCGTTTATATGTGTCAAGAAACTGCGAATCAAAAATCCTGTGTTCTTCTTTGATTCTGGCAAAAACGGTTTCTAGAATCGTGTGGTAGAGTATGCCCAAGGCAGTATCGTCCAGAAGGGATGCCTCCAGGGAAAACTCTTCCGCCCTAAAGACCCTTTGATAAAGCCATTTAATTGAACAATCATAAAATACGTTAAGGTCGGTGGTTGGCGAAACGGTTAAATATCCATCCTTTGCCGGAATTGCATCTTTAAGAATCTGCCGTACTGGATTTTCTTCCGGCACAGGACTTTCAAAAAAAGAAAAAGTATCTCCCTTACTGGCGATCGTTTCCTTCCATTGAATAAATGAATTCTTTTGCAGGGGGTAGACTTTATTCAATGCTGTAGCGTTATTGTGCAATTCCTTCCAGAATTTGCGCTCATCTCTGTATGGATCATTGGGACAGGGCCGGGGTTCGCAGATTTTTCCGCTGGCAAAAAAACTATGCGGAATGGCCCAGCCGGAAAAACTCTGTTCCGAAGCGCTTATGCGGGTATGGCATTTATATCCGGCCCCGGTATCTTGCCCGGTATTGCTAAGGAGAAAAAAAGCACCAGTGGCATCGGCGTCTTCCAGGCCCAGACGTTTTCGTTTATCCTGGCGCAAGAACCTCATGGGCTGGTAGAGTACGGTAGCCGCGCTTTGCGATGCGTTAAGCACAAAGTGGCAGCAGAACGGAGAGGCCGCCGCTACGCGCCACTGAAAAATATTTACCCCTGGTTTTTGATTTGCCTTTACATATTCCTTTTCTGTAAGGCAGGAAAGAAAGAAGCCTAAAGGAGAAGCAGGCATCAGTTCAGGATCATTAAACTTTTCTTCCATCTCAATGAGCGCGTTAAGTTCTTCTATACAGCGGCTTAATACCGCATCGTCTTCTTTAGAAATGCTTTCCATGTCCAGAAGACCGTCGGCTTCTCCGCCCCTGAATGCAAAGTAATACTTTCGTATATCCTTAAAACTTTTTGATCCAGCCAGGGCTAGAATCTTTTTCTTTAATTCACCGTAATAGGTTTTGAGTTCGCCTTCATTACTCTTATACCTGACTTCCTTAAAAGCCTCTTCCCAAATGTCCTTAATCTCTCCGTTTTGAACGTAACCGGAAACGCAGTTATAATTAATGCCAAAGCGGATCAAGGCCTTATTTTTTTCTCTGTCCCGCCAAGGTATGTGATCATTCAGGATTAAGGCTTTAAGGCTGTTAAAAGAAAATCGGGAAGCCTTACAATCGTTTACAAGAGAAAAGAAACGGCCCACGCCGATTTCGCCCAGCTTTCTCCCGGCCCGGCGTGTTACCGGAATATGGCGCAGGGTAAATTCTTTAAGAAGACACGGTTCCATTTCTTCAAGTTCGGGAACGCTGACAGCTATGTCCTCGTAAGGAACGCCTTCTTCTGTATGGAGCCTTTGTATCTCCATTACCGCGCTGCGTATTTCTTCACGCGCTGACTTGTACTGAACAAGGCAGACACCATCATCCTGCGAAACCATTTCCGCACCAATACGGATAAATTGCGGCTCTTTTAGAAGGGCATCGAATTCCACAAAGTCTTCCATTAGCTCCGGGAAAAAAATAAAGTAACGAAAGCTTTTAGCCGCTTTTTTCCTGATGTTGATTTCTTCCCATGAAGGTTCAAACAAGTTGTAGCGTTCCAAAAAGGCTTCGTATTCTTTTTTGATAAATTCATAGTCGGAGTCTTCCAGGTCAAGACTATCCTGTGCGGTGTTCTTCATCAGTTTTCCCCATAAGGAAAGCGAAGGGAGTAGCCGCGCTATATATGGGGCAAAGATGCTGCCGTTTTCTGCGTATTCGGCGGGGATAAGGGCCTTAAAAGATTTTGCGTTCTTGCGTATCAGGGCTTCGGCAAAAAGCTTGCGCATTATTGCCGTTGCGGGTTCTTTTTCAGCTTTCTCTGTAATTTCTTCTTTGAACCTGTCCCAGGCAAGAAAGCGGTTTAGCGCAACAGAGCGGCTTATGCCCAGGGTACAGGTTTTTCTTGCCCAGAGGCTTACCGCCGTCTGGGAAGGAAACACGAAAAGTATATTCGGATTGGCAATGTGTTCTCTAATTGTTTGTATGACTATATTCATTGATGTATCTGGTTTTAGTTAAATCTGAAAAACCCATTTTGTCAATCTTAATTTATAGCCGGAAACAGCGTTTTTTAGCTTGTCATTCTGATATAACTTAAGCTATACTAAAGCGTTATGTAAAATCTTATTGCTTGGAGAAGAATTGAAGGTATTGATTTTCATTTTCCGGCTGGTTCTTATTCTGGCCGCCGCAGGCCTTATTACTACTCTTATTATTAATATTGCCATGGTTAAAAGCATGGAAAAATATATTTACACTGATATAAATGATATTCCTTTCCGGGCAACGGTAATGGTACTTGGCGCACAGACCAGGGGCACAACGCTTTCGCCGGTTTTGCGTGACCGGGTAAACGGAGGAATAGCCCTGATGCGGGCGGGAAAGGGAGATAAACTGCTCCTCTCTGGAGATCATGGGCAGCTTTATTATGATGAAGTCAATGCAATGCGTCTCTATGTATTAGACAATGCCCCGGAGATTCTGCACGAAGATATTTTTATGGATCATGCTGGTTTTAATACTTGGGATTCCATGTACCGCGCAAGGGATGTTTTTGAGGTAAAAGAACTCTTAATAGTAACCCAGGAATTCCATATTAGCCGGGCGGTCTGCATGGCCCGCAGCCTTGGGATAGACGCGGTTGGTTACGGGCTTACCGAAGATCATTTTGGGAAAATAAATTTGCAGGCATGGAGAACTAGGGAATTTCTTGCGCGTATTAAGGCTGTATATTCAATTATATTCAACATACAACCCAAGTATCTGGGGGATATAATCCCCATATCCGGCGACGGCCGCGCCACCTGGATATAGTTCTGTATTATTTCATATAGAACACTACAGAATCTGGCTCTTTATTGCTCTCGCTGGCGCATAACTTCATAAAATAAGACCCCGGCTGCCACCGATACATTAAGGGAATCAAGTTTGCCCAGAGACGGAATCGAGATCAGGGCATCACAGTGGGTTTTAAGTATGCGTGAAATGCCTGTTCCTTCTCCTCCTAAAATAATGGCAGTACGTCCGCGCAGGTCTTTGCTCCAACATGGTTCTCCTTCCATGTCAGCGCCATAAATCCAGAACCCCTTTTCTTTTAAGATTTCTACGGCACGGGGCAGATTGGGCGCTTCTGCGGTCGGAACCCAGGCGGAAGCCCCTGCGGAAGTTTTGGCAATTACATCCGCGTATTTGGCTATACGCCGTTTTCTGGTAATTACTATATCAGCGCCAAACTGATCGCAGGAACGAAGTATAGCGCCGTAATTATGCGGGTCTGTAATCTCATCAAGAATAACCGCCAAAGCGTCCTTTCTATCCCCCAAGTCGGCAATAAATCCCTCAAGGCTTACAGCGCCAGTTCCTTTTTGCTGTTCATCGACTTCAAGAAGTATGCCCCGGTGATCTCCTGAAAGGCGATCCAGATCAGCGGTTCCTGTCCTGCTTACAGTAATTTTTCGTTCAATTGCCAGATCAACAATTTCCCTTGCCCTTGGTCCCGGCTTGGCAACCAGCAGGGCGCCGCAGGACAGCCCGGATTTAATCCTTTCTTCAATAGCGTGAAAACCTGATAAATAAGTCATTCTTAAACTCTTAACTCGTCAATAATTTTATCCGCAAAAGTACACATTTGCATTTCTAAAAGAAATATCCCTTACCATGTTACTCAAAAGATCAAAATCATCGGGTATTTCTCCGTCCTCTGCCCATGTTCCTATGATATTGCACAGTATACGGCGGAAATATTCATGCCGCGGATAGGAAAGGAAACTCCGGGAATCCGTAAGCATCCCGACAAAACGGGAGAGCAGCCCTGAATTGGCCAGAAGTTTCATCTGATCTTCCATGCCGTCCTTGTGATCAAGAAACCACCATGATGAGCCAAGCTGTATTTTGCCGGGAATTCCGCCTCCCTGGAAACAGCCGCCTATGGTTGCCATGGTATAAAAGTCCTTAAAGTTAAGGCTGTAAAGTATGGTTCTGGGAAGTTTGTCCTGTGCTTCCAGATTATCCATAAAGCGGGAAAGGTTTGCCGCTACAGGATGATCGTGTATGGCATCGTAACCAGTGTCCGGGCCCAAGACCTTGAACATCCTGGAATTGTTGTTCCGTATCGCCGAAAGGTGAAGCTGCATGGCCCAGCCTTTTTCCGCATATATTCCTGCCAGGTAGCAAAGGATAAAAGTCTTATAGGATTCCAAGGCCCTAAAGCTGGGCTTGCTGCCGGACATTGTTTTATTAAAGGTATCTGCTACTTCTTTTTCCCAAAGGGCTCCGGTACTGCCATCGCTGGCTGTTTCAAAAGGTATGTATTCCAGGCCGTGATCCGATGCCCGGCATCCGTGCATATCAAAAAAGTTTATTCTGTCCCTAAGAGCGCCAAGGAGATCATGAAGGTTAGTGATGCTTTTTGAAGCCTCCGGCTTCCAGGCCTTGCCGAGTTTGGCAATATAATCCGCAAAGCCTTCTTTATCAATGTTTACAGCCTTATCGGGCCGGAAAGAAGGAAGCACCCTTGTTTCCGTTGCTTTTCCGCCATTGGAGTCTCTCGCATCAGCGGTCATTTTATGCCATTCCAGGGTATCCGCCGGATCATCGGTAGTTCCTACTGCAAAAACTTTAAATTTCCTGAAAATACCAAAAACAGAAAAATCCGGCGCATTATTGAGTTTTTCGTTGGCGGCATTCCAGATTGCAGGTGCGCTTTCGTGGTTCAAGGGCTCGTTAATGTCAAAATAACGCTGGAGTTCCAGATGAGTCCAATGGTAGAGGGGATTCCCCAGCAGCTTCGGCATAGTATCAGCCCAGGCTAAAAACCGTTCATAAGGGTCTGCCCCCGTACCCGTAATAAGCCTTTCGTCTACCCCGTTTGCCCGCATTGCACGCCATTTATAGTGATCCCCGTAATTTCCTTCTCCCAGCCAAACCTGGGCCAGATTCGAAAAACGCCGATTTTCGGCTATTTCTTTTGGAGGAAGATGACAATGGTAATCAAATATAGGCTCGTTTGCCGCAGCTTCATAATAAAGTTTTTGTGCTATGTAATTGGTAAGTAGGAAGTCTTTGTCCATGAATTTCCGCATATTGGCCTCCGCGCCGTGTTCTATTAGAATAAAATATTGTTGTGATATTGACAATAGGCGTAGGAAAAAATGATGAAGAATTACCTCAATAGAACCCCTTCCCAGGGAAGCAGGGTTCCGTTCAGTTCCGTGCGATCAGCGGTAGAGACAAGCACCGCGCCGATCAAACAGGTAGCGGTCTTTTGAGGCAGTTTGGCTATGAATGAAGAAAAGTTAAGCGCTACCGTATAAACTTCGTCCCCCAATGTACGCCGATAAAGCATAAGGCGATCATCGGCGTAGAGAGGCACAAATTCGCCGAATTTAAGACATTCGGTTTTTTTCCGCAGGGCGATAAGGCTCTTGTAGAAATTCAAAATCGAAGCGGGATCGTTTTTTTGGGATTCATAATTTATATACTTATGATTGGCGTTTACACCGAGCCAGGGCTTTACCTTGCTAAAGCCCGCGTTCTCTCCGGCAGTCCATTGCATTGGCGTCCGGGCGTTGTCGCGGGAGCTAGCTTTGATCCACTTCCAGCGTAAAAAGCCGGGTATGTGCAATTTTTTCATCAGTTTATCCAGGCCGTGGCTTTCGACATCGTTCACTTCTTTAAGGCTCTTAAAATCGAAATTGTTCATGCCAATTTCTTGGCCCTGATAAATAAAGGGCGTGCCACGGAGGGTCAGTTCCAGAAGAGCCAGCATTTTTGCGCTCTGTTCCCGATATTTCCCGGCATCGCCGAAATGGGAAACGATACGGCTCTGGTCGTGGTTTTCCAGATACAGGGCATTCCACTGGAGGCCCTGCTGCCACTTGGTTAAAACTTCAAGGAGTTTTGAGGCCCGAAACTTTTTGGGGATGAAGCGGGCGATGCGGCGATCTATCTCAAGGTGCTCAAAATAAAAAAGCATATCCAATTCTCTGCGGCTTTCGTCGCAGAGGAGTTTTGCCTCGTCAAGGTCAACCATGACGGTTTCGCCTACGGTAAAGCAGTCGTAATGATCCAGCAGGTCCCGGCGCAATTCCCGCAGTGTGGCGTGGTTCCCCTCCTGGCCCTTGTAGTGCTCAATACCCCGGACGGCCATACTTTTCTTGCCGTCCTCAAGACTTGTTTTGTAGATGATGTTAATCACATCGCAGCGGAAACCTGCGGCGCCTTTATCCAGCCAGAAGCGGAGTATCTTTTTTATTTCTTCGATTACTTTAGGATTTTTGTAATTAAGGTCAGGCTGCTTTTTATCAAAAAGGTGCAGATAATACTCGCCGCTTTTTTCGTCATACTCCCAGACCTCGCCCATAAAAAAGCCCGTCCAGTTATTGGGGGGCCGCCTTGCTTTAGGCGGCAGGGAGGCCGCTGGTTCTATAGTTTTAGCTGGAGTTTTTGCAATGCAAAAACTCCGAGCTGAAAAATGGCACGGAAGCCATTTTTCAGCACCTTCTTGCCGAGGCGGGCACCATATATAGTAATCCCGGTAAGGACTCGCGGGGTCCCGGCTTTTCTGAAACCACTCGTGCTCATCGGAAGTATGGTTTATCACCATATCCATGATGATTTTTATATCCCGCTTCGCAGCTTCGGCAAAAAGCCTTTCCATGTCCGCCATGGTCCCGAACTTGGGATCAATGGAATAATAATCGCTGATATCGTAGCCGTTATCCGCATCCGGCGATTTATACACAGGCGAAAGCCAGATGATGCCCGCGCCCAGGTCTTTGATTTCGTCCAGCCGCGAGATGATCCCCGGAATATCGCCTATGCCATCATTGGCTGTTTTGCCAGAATCCTGAAAACTGCGGGGATATATCTGGTATGCGATACGGTCTTTCCACCAAGGGTGCATCATGTCAAGAATAATAAAAAGAGGCGTTTATCGCAAGCTTGGACTGAAAAGCGATGTCAGCAGTAACATTATAAACTTAAGCCTTTAAGAAATAATTTCCACAATGTCGTCGTTTTTAAGGCCAGCCGCGTTGCCTTCGTCAGTATCAACGTGTATTTCTGAAAGATGCGCGTCTCCTGCGCGGATAAGGACATTTTCAAAAATAAGGGGCCTGGTTCCAGAAACTTTTACCTTTACCCAATCCTTGTCCTTAACTCCGGCTTCTTGCGCTTGGGCAGGAGAAAGATGAATGTGCCGCAGGGCAATAATAGCGCCCTTTGCCAAATCAATTTCGCCGGCAGGGCCTGTAAGCTTGACGCCGGGGCTGCCGTCCAAGACACCCGATTCACGCACAGGCAGGGTAAGGCCAAGGCCACGGGCATCGGTCATAGCAAGTTCAACCTGGGATTCCTTGCGGGTAGGCCCCAGAACACGGACGCCCTTAAGGGTTCCTTTGGGGCCCGTAATGTCTACCACTTCTTCCGCCGCAAACTGCCCCGGCTGCTTAAGTTCCTTTTTTACGGTAAGTTTATGCCCTGCGCCAAAAAGAGCCGCCAGATCAGCTTCGCTCAAATGAAGATGCTTATTGGAAATTCCTACTCCGACTTTATATCCCATTTTATTCCTCCGTTAAATAATTGTCTTTTGATTAATATTATACCAAACTGACGGTTTATGTAATGGGGGATTAGAAATTAGGGCAGCAATTTTACACTTATCGCTTTGAACGCAAAAGGTATCTGCTATAGTCCGCCGGTATGGGAATCCGCCCATTCAGGCCGACAGTTGCGTGGCATTTCTTTACGCAGGCTCTGGCCTGGCATTTTCCTTCTCACGCAAAGCGTCCTTCATGGGCACCCGTTCCCATACCGGCGGGAATAACAGACATCAATGCGTTCAATGCGCTAATGTATAATTTGTTTCAAAGATTTTTCCATTTCACCCTTCGGCATAA
>JAIRUO010000122.1 GCA_031254385.1 Treponema sp.
TTATATGCGGATGCGAAGAACCATAAAACTACCTGGAGTATCTTTCATTCCGATATTTATCCTAATAGTTATAGCGATGTTTTCAGGCTGTGGGAAAGGTGTCCCTACTCCCCACTCCCCACTCCCCATTTGCCTCGTTCAGGGACATTCCCGGCGTTACAGCGGAGGAAATTGCTGCTATTGAAGCCTTGAAACAAGGTTCATTGCGGCAGACCGGTGCCTTTATATATGGAACGACTCCCAACTCTGAGTCTTTTATCGGTGACGATGGAGAAGTCCACGGTTTCACCGCCCTGTTTTGCGAATGGATGAAGGATCTGCTTGGCCTGCCGTTTAGGCCGGTAATCTACAGTTGGGGCGATTTGGTCAACAGACTTGAAACAGGCGAAATTGATTTTACCGGCGAGCTTACCCCCGTAGAAGATCGCCGCGATACTTATTTTATGACCAGCGCCATAGCAGAACGCACGATCAGGTATTTTAGAATACAAGATAGCCCGCCGTTTGAAGAAATAGCGCGGCTGCATCCGCTGCGCTACGCCTTTTTAACCGGCACTACCACCTGGCGGGCCGTTATTGCCTCTTTCTCAAGCTTGGATTACGAGACTGTCTTTGTTGACGACAGCTCCCTTGTTTACGATATGCTGAAAAGTGGCGAAGTAGATGCATTCTTTAACGAAGGCCCCGGCGAATACATCTTTGATATTCATGGCGACGTTGTAAGCCATTCTTTTGTCCCGCTCATTGTCGAGTCGGTATCGCTTGCCACGCGCAAAGAGGCCCTTCTCCCAATAATTTCCGTTATGAATAAGGCTATATTAAACGGCGGCAGGAGTTACCTTTCGCAGTTGTACAACAGAGGTTACCTTGATTATCAAAGGCATAAATTGAATTTGCGCCTGACAGATGAGGAACGCACATATCTCCAGAACAATTCTACTATCCGGGTGGCGGCCGAGTACGACGGCTACCCTGTAAGCTTTTACAATGCCTACGAAAATGAATGGCAGGGCATCGCCTTTGACATACTGGATGAAGTAAAACAGCTTACCGGGCTTAAGTTCGATGTGGCTAACGGGCGTTATGCGGAATGGCCCGAATTGCTAGAAATGCTTAGAAGCGGCGAGGCCGCCATGATAACGGAACTCCTGCGTACCGATGATCGCATTGGGCTTTATGTATGGCCGAAAAATTTTTTCATCTCGGACAACTTTGCGCTTTTATCCAAATCCGAATATCCCAATTTGAGCCTGAACGATATTATGAACGCGAGAGTGGCGTTACGAAAAGATACCGCCTATGCAGAGCTGTTCTACAAATGGTTTCCGAACCACGCGCACACTTTTGAGTATGAAAGCCATAACCAAGCCTTTGGGGCTCTGGTGAGGGGTGAGGTTGATGTAGTTATGTCCGACCGCACGGAGCTTCTTTATTTTTCAAACTATAACGAACTTCCGGGCTACAAAGTAAATCTGGTGTTTGACCGACCGTCTGAAACCACCTTTGGCTTTAATGCGGGCGAAGGCGTATTAGCCGACATCATTGACAAAGCGCTTATGCTTGTAGATGTGGAAGCCATTTCCAGCAATTGGTTATACAAAACCTACGACTACAAGGCAAAATTGCTTGAGGCGCAGCGCCCGTGGCTGTTTGGCGCGATTGGGCTGTCCTTGGTCGTACTGAGTCTGATACTGGTCATGCTATACAGAAGTCGCAATGTAAGGAAACTGCTTTCAAGATTGGTGGCGGAAAAGACAGCCACAATTAGAACAGAAAGCGTAAGATTCAAAGAAAGGGCACACTGGTATGAGTCAATACTTCATAGCATACCGTTCCCCCTTTCAATTACCGATACTGAGCGGAAATGGACCTTTGTCAATGCGGCTACTAGTAATTTTCTAGGCGAGAAAATACAAGACCTTGTCGGCAGACCTTGTAGCAACTGGAACGCCAACATCTGCAAAACACCCGATTGCGGTATTGAATGTGTTCTTCGTGGCGTAAAGCAGACGCGCTTTTCACAGAAAGGATTATCCTATCAAGTCGATGTTGAAATACTGAAAAGTCTGGAAGGTGAACCCATAGGCTTTATCGAATTTGTGCAGGATGTTACAAAACTGGAGCAGGCGATAAAACAGGAAGCAGAAGCAGAAGCCGCTAATCGCGCCAAATCTATGTTTTTAGCAACCATGAGCCACGAAATTCGCACGCCCATGAACGCAATAATAGGCATGGCGGAGCTTGCCCTCCGTGCTGATAATATAGAGGCAGCCCGCGAACACGTCTTTACGGTAAAACAAGCCGCTGCCAACCTTCTATCAATTATTAACGACATACTGGACTTTTCAAAAATAGAGACAGGGAAACTGGAAGTAGTCTCAAAGGATTATTTATTTTCATCGCTGGTAAACGACGTGATAAATATCATCAGGATGCGCGCAATTGATTCGAAGCTGCGCTTCGTCGTCAATATAGACTGTAGCATACCGAATGCATTGATTGGCGATGAAATAAGGATACGCCAGGCATTGCTGAACATACTGGGGAATGCGATCAAATATACAGAAAACGGCTTTGTCGCGTTCACGGTGCGCGTGACACAGATTGAGGAAGACACGGTAAAACTTGAGATGGAGGTAAAGGACTCAGGCATAGGGATAAAGGAAGAGAACATAAAAGGACTGTTCCACGAGTATGCGCAGTTTGATCTGGAGAAGCACAGGGGCATAGAAGGGACTGGCCTTGGCCTGGTGATAACGCGGGGCATTCTGGAGGCGATGGGGGGTGACATCGGAGTAAAATCGGAATACGGCAAAGGCAGCGTTTTTACGATTAACCTACCGCAGCAGATTCGCTCAAATAAAGCTCTGGCATCTGTCGAAAACCCTTCAGAAAAGAACGTTCTGATGTTTGAGCGACGTGAAGTATACGTGGATTCGATAATGCATACAATGGAAAACCTCGGGGTAAAGTGTTTATTTGTATCGGATGACATGGAGCTACAAGAAAAGCTGTCAAGCGGGGAATATAATTTTATTTTTATGCCTTATGGGCTGTATATAAAGAGCAGGGACACAATAACAGAGTTTGAACGAAAAGTAAAAACAGTAGTGCTAACGGAATTTGGTGAAACGGTGCCTGGTAACAAAATAAACGCGCTGGCGATGCCGGTATACTCGCTGCCGGTTGCTAACATATTAAACGGAACAACAGACAGTTTCTCATACAGCGTAAGCAATGAATTCACGGCAAGGTTTACGGCACCCGAGGCGAGTGTTCTTGTGGTAGACGACATACTAACAAACTTGAAAGTGGCTAACGGACTTCTTTTGCCGTATAAGATGCGTGTTGATTTGTGCAAGAACGGCATGACCGCAATAGAGGCAGTAAAAATGAATCGCTACGATTTAATATTCATGGATCACAAGATGCCGGAGATGGACGGAATAGAAACGACGCTCAAGATACGGGCGATGGGGGAAGAAGACGCGTACTACAGCGAAGTGCCTGTAATAGCGCTGACCGCCAACGCTGTTTCTGGGACGAAAGAGATGTTTATGGAAAACGGGTTTAACGATTTCCTGTCAAAACCGATAGACACGGTGAAGCTTGACGCTGTTCTGGGAAGATGGATACCAAAGGAAAAACAAAAAAGCGATATTATATAAAGGAATAGGGATATGAGTAAACTGTAATTTCAGACATTATAGAGGAGCTGAAATAATGGAAGCTGAATTGATATTATTTTTCGTCTCAATGCTTGTTTTCGGCACAATAATTGTTTTGCTTGTAAATAAGCGGAATCTTAGTATACGTGACCGTCGGATGAAATATTTCTATCCTATGGGAATTGCGGCGCTTGTCTGGATTGTGTTAAACGCGGTTACGATAGTCATAAACCCTAAATATTTTCCGTATGTATACACGGCCAAAGTAATATTCGTCATTATTGAGGTTTATCTGTGTACATGGTTTCTCATTAATTTTGCCGAATCGAAGCTGGCTGATTCCCGGATTTTTCGCTCCGTGCTTATTATAATACCTGTAGTGGATCTTTTGCTATTGCTCACCAACCCGCTACATTGGCTTTTTTTTACCGCTTATAATTATCCCATAGCAATAAAAGGCCCCATTTTCAATATACATGTTTTTTTGATAGTCTCTTCCCTTTTGTTTTCTTCTGTAATTGTAGTCATTTATGTGGCGAAAAATTTTAAGCAGTATCCGTTATTGTCTCTCACAACTATCGGGGTAATTATACCTATTGTGTTGAATATGCTGTTTTCTTTCAATCTCATCAAATTTGAACACGATATGTCTCCGGTAGGATATATTTTCTTAATAATTGCTTTTTTATATTTCGCAAATGTTACCCGGCTTGATACGACAAAAAGGCTTAGCCATGCGCTGGCGGAGATTACAAAAACCTCCGCCCTTTCATCAGGCATAGTGGAAGAATCCGCCAAGATTATAGCGCAGGAAGCTTGCCAGGCGTTGAGTACGAACTCTATACGGATTGGAATATGGAATTTCCTGGAAGAAAAAGCTGTTGTCAAAAGTATAACATACTATTGCCTGCAAAGCGGAAAACATTCCATTCAGGATGATTTGGACCTGTCAGGTTGCCCGGAATATTTAAGACTCCTCAAATCCGAACGCGTGATTTTAATCAACAACGTGAAGATACCCAACCCGCTTTCCCCTATCCTGGATTCGTACGGGCCCAATATATGCGCACTGCTTGACGCGCCCATACGTATTGCCGGCAAGCTTGTGGGCATCGTTTGTATTGAGCAGGACAGATGTAGGGAATTTCCGCAAAAGCGCGAATGGACGACAGAGGAACAAAATTTCGCTTCCTCCCTTGCTGACTTCATGGCGATTGCCATATCTAGTTTTGAACGCCATAAGATTATGCACCGCGTTGAAACGATGATGAGCAATCTTCCCGGCATGGTCTACCAGTATCTCAACAACCCACCCAGTTTTACGTTTACCTTTGTCAGCGAAGGCAGCCTGGAACTAGTGGGATATACGCCGGAAGAACTTATGGGCAACAGCCTACAAAAATTTGTAGAAATGGTGCATCCAGAGGATCTTGACCAGCTTAAAAAGCAGGTTGCCAAAACGCTCTCTGTTGGATCGCCGCTAGAGACTACATATCGCATTGTATTGAAGGATGGTACGATTAAATGGATTTGGGAACGCAGCCGTGTGGTTGAGTTTGAGCTGGACGGTACGGCGCACCTTTTTGAAGGCTTTTATACCGATATTACCGAACAGAAGCGGCTGGAGGCTGCGGAGGCCGCCAACTTGCGGAAGCAGAATGAAGCGGAGGCAAAGATAAGCGAGGCCGATGAGCGCGCACAACTTATATTTGACACCGCACCGCTTGCCAGTTGTATGTTTGGCAAGTACCGTGACGTAGTTGACTGCAATCAAGAAGTGGTAAAAATGTTCGGAATACCGAGCAAAGAGTTTTTCTTGAATAATTTTTTTACATTGCTGATCCCAAAATATCAGCCCGACGGAGCATTGTCTGCCGAGGTGTCGGAGGAAAATGCTCGTATAGCGTTTGAAAAAGGTTATCACCGTTTTGAGTGTATGCACCAAAAACTGAACGGCGAGCCCCTGCCCTCCGAAATAACTATGGTACGCGTCAAGTACCGGGGGGAATACGCGATAGCGGGGTATTTCCGGGATTTAACCGAACAAAAGGCGATGGTGCAGCTTGCGAAACAGCAGGCGGAAGCGGAAGCCGCAAACCGCGCCAAATCCTCGTTCCTGGCCTCAATGAGCCACGAAATCAGAACGCCAATGAACGCGATAATTGGTATGGCGGAGCTTGCACTCCGCGCCGATAACATCGACACAGCCCGCGAACACGTCTCTACGGTAAAACACGCCTCCGCCAACCTTCTGTCAATAATCAACGACATATTGGACTTATCTAAAATAGAGACGGGAAAACTGGAAATAGTCTCAAAGGATTACCTGTTCTCATCGCTTATAAACGACGTGATAAATATAATAAGGATGCGTGCAACCGATTCTAGGCTGCACTTCGTCGTCAATATAGACTGCAGCATACCAAACGCATTAATTGGCGATGAAATAAGGATACGCCAGGCATTGCTGAACATACTGGGGAACGCGGTTAAATATACGGAAAACGGCTATGTCTCTCTCACGGTGCGCGTGACACAGATAGAGGAAGAAACGGTAAGGCTCGGGATGGAGGTAAAGGATACGGGCATAGGGATAAAGGAAGAGGACATGAAGAACCTGTTCCGCGAATACGCGCAGTTTGATATGGAGAAGAACAAGGGCATAGAAGGGACTGGCCTTGGCCTGGTGATAACACGGAACATTCTGGAGGCGATGGGGGGCGACATCGGAGTAAAATCGGAATACGGCAGGGGCAGCGTTTTTACGATCAACCTACCGCAGCAAATTCGCTCAAATAAAGC
>JAIRUO010000143.1 GCA_031254385.1 Treponema sp.
AGATCTATGTGATGTCCGTGGTAGAAATATTCAAGCAGACCGAATACTACAGAAAAATGCAAAAAATTGAGAA
The DNA here is from genome assembly GCA_031254385.1 of Treponema sp. The sequence continues at coordinate 74 of JAIRUO010000143.1, forward strand.
ATCCCGGCAAGAAGGAAAGATGCAGCAGTAGGGTAGGGGCTAGGGAATAGGATATAGGGGTTAGGGGAAGATGGATCGGCGGCAATCACTGCATCCTACTGTAGACTTCTCGATCCCCCAGTCCCCCGATCCCCTGGACTTCCCCCAGTCCCTTAGTCCCCCTATCTCCTAATCCCTAATCCCTAATCCCTAATCCCTAATCCCTAATCCCTAATCCCTAACCCCTAACCCCTAACCCCTAACTTACCGATAATCAAAATAATGAGACCCCCGGCCTTAATAAAATGCGTCATAGCTCTGATTGCTCTATTGCTGGCAATTCCTGCTGTTTACAGCCAGGAGACTTTTGATTTTACCATTCCGGAACCGGTAAGGCCGCCTTTGGCGCCGGAAGAGCCGGAAGAGGTTCCCCGGCAGTTTAGGGAATTGAGCCTGGGCATGAGCCTGGATGAGCTAAAAGCAGCCCTTATAAGGGACTCGCTTTTTAGTTTTAGGGGGGACAGGGATGTTTCCTTTCTTCCTATAAGGGAAGAGACCCTGGTAGAAACCACAGGCCTTTCGTTTATACGCCGGGCCTTTTTCCAGCTTAGCGGTGGCAGCGTCTTTATAATGGCATTTACCCTGGATACCCGGCTTGTTGACCATTATTCGGTTTATACTTCCCTGGTAAGAAGGTACGGCGAGCCGCAATACCTGAATCCCCAGGAAGCGGTCTGGGAGTCAGAGGAGACCAGGCTTTCCATAGAACGCCCGCTGACAGTAAAATATGTGGATAAGACGGTATTTAATGCCCTAGTTGATGAATCAGCAACCAGGGAAGCCGATATGCTTTTCTTACGGGAGGAATTCCTGGGTGATTTTTAAGCGTTCTAATTTGTATTTCTTGCCGCTGCTGCTGGTAATGGGATTATCAAGCTGTTCGGCGCAGGCTGGATTTGAGAAAAAAAATATGGTTCTGCAAGGCTCAGGCAGAACAGTTGCGATACAGGTGGAAATTGCCCGTACCGACGAGCAGCGCAGCCAGGGCCTAATGTATCGCACAAGGCTTGATGACGGCCAGGGCATGCTCTTCATTTTTGATCGTGATGAAATTCTCTCATTTTGGATGAAGAATACTGAAATACCCCTCTCCATTGCATTTATTTCATCCGATGGTAGAATAATGGAAATAAGGGACATGGAGCCCCATAGTATAGACTCTGTGCGCTCAAGCCGCTCTGTCCGTTATGCCCTGGAAGTACCCCAAGGCTGGTTCAGCAGGGTAAATCTGGGTGTCGGTGACAGGCTGTTGTTAGATAGTTTATAAGAGGTTATTTTGGCTATTTTGAATTTATCCCAGCGGTTTCAGCGTATATTAGCCATTGATGCTCAGGATGAAGCTAGGCGTTTTTGTTCGAGCCAGCTTTTGCCGGAGCATGTAATAATCGCGTTCTTAAGAGAAGGCAATGGGACAGCATGTAGGATATTAACATCATTTGGCATAGAACTGGATGAATTCAGAAAAAGCCTGGAAAGTACCCTTCCAAAACCTGGGGAACTTCTTATATATGGTGAAATTATTCCTTCAAAAAGGGCTACCATAATAATGGGCTTGGCTTCGGATGAAGCCAGCATAGTAGGCACCGATTATGTCGGGACAGAACATTTTCTCTTGGCCTCCCTAAGGGAACAGAATTCTCCGGCCCAGGCTTTCTTAAATAAAAAAAATATAAGCCTGGAATATTTGCGTATAGCGGTAAAAACTTCTATTAATAGGCTTTCGGGCAGCTCGTACCAGCCTTACTTAATTCACCGGGAAGCTGTTGCAACAGCCGGGGAAAAAAGCTCATCCAGGGCAAGAATCAGGCCGGCTTCGTACCCTGCGCTGACTCCCATCTTGGACGGATATTCCCGCGATCTTACTGCTTTGGCCCAGCAGGGCAAACTGGATATTGTGGTAGGAAGGAAACGTGAGATCAACCGCATCATCAGGATTCTGGCCCGGAGGAACAAGAACAACCCTGTCCTGGTTGGAGAACCGGGCGTGGGCAAGACCGCAGTTGTAGAAGGGCTGGCGCAAATCCTTGCGGGAGATAATGTGCCCGACGCGCTGGCAGGAAAGAGAATACTGTCTCTGGATATTGGCGCCCTTGTCGCGGGAACCAAGTACCGGGGGGAATTTGAAGATCGTATAAAAAAAATATTAAGCGAAATAGCACAGGCAGGAAATATAATCCTTTTTATTGATGAGATACATACTATTATTGGCGCGGGCAGCGCGGAAGGTACTATTGACGCGTCCAATATGCTCAAGCCTGGCCTTTCCCGTGGTGAATTACAGTGTATAGGTGCAACTACTTTATCGGAATACAGAAAGCGTTTTGAAAAAGACGCGGCCCTGGAACGACGTTTTCAGTCTGTTCTTATTGAAGAGCCGGATCATAAAGAAACCATCCTCATACTTCAGGGTGTGCAGAAACGTTACGAGGATCATCATCAGGTTAGGTACAGTGCGGACGCAGTGGAAGCAGCAGTTAATCTGGCAGGGCGTTATATAACCGGCCGTTCAATGCCGGACAAAGCCATTGACCTTTTGGATGAAGCCGGCGCCATGAAGAAGCTGGAGCCTCCTTTAGTCCCTCCTGAAATTACGGGAATTGATGATGAAATTTGCCGTCTTGTAGAAGATAAGAACGCCCTTGTTCTGTCCCAGGATTACGAAAAGGCTGCACTGTTACGCGATAAAGTGCGCAGCCTGCGCTTCAGGCTTGAAAGTATGCGCCGTGACTGGGAAAAAAGCGCAGAAAGCGAAAGGCCGCTGGTCGGCGAATCCGATATACGCCGCGCTGTGGCAGAAATTACAGGCATACCGATCACTCATCTTGAGGAACAGGAATCTCGCAAGCTGCTGAATATGGAAAAGGAACTATGCCAGGGCGTAATAGGCCAGGACGATGCTGTTATGCGCATAGCAGGTGCCATTAGACGATCCAGGGTTGGGATTTCTTCTCCGGGGCGTCCTATGGGTTCCTTTGTTTTTCTGGGCCCCACTGGCGTTGGAAAAACCCTTCTGGCAAAGAAGCTGTCTGAATATCTTTTTGACAACCAGGAATCCCTCGTCCGCATTGATATGTCAGACTTTATGGAAAAGCACAATGTCTCCCGCCTTGTCGGTGCGCCTCCTGGCTACATAGGTTTTGAAGAAGGTGGAGTCCTTACAGAAAAAATCCGGCGCAATCCCTACAGCGTGATCCTCTTTGACGAAATTGAAAAGGCCCACAAGGACGTATTCAACCTTCTTTTACAGGTGCTGGAAGAAGGGGAACTAAAGGACAATCTTGGCCATACGGTAAATTTCCGCAACACGGTTGTAATCATGACAAGTAACGCCGGAGTCCGGGAGATAAGCAGGGATTCGCGCCTTGGTTTTGGAATCGGCACAGGCATTATGAGTTTTGAAGAAATCGAAGCTTCCGCCCTTTCTGAACTAAAGCGTTTCTTAAATCCTGAGTTTATTAACCGCATTGACGAAATAGTCATATTCCGGCCCCTTGATCTGCCGCAGATCGAAGCCATTCTTGATATACAGCTTGAAGAACTTTCCCATCGCCTTGCCCCCCAGGGTTACACTCTTGATGTCAGCCCCGATGTAAGGAAGATCCTTATTAACAAAGGCTGGGACCCCAAATTCGGCGGCCGTCCTTTGCGCCGCGCCATACAGAAAGAGCTCGAAGACCCCTTATCCGTGCTGTTACTCGAAAACGAGGCGGTTTCTGGCAGTAGTATTTTTGTTCGAGAAACAGAAGGCAAGATAGTGTTTGAAGTTAAAACGCTGGAAGCTGTGGTGAAATAGGGGTTAGGGATTAGGATTTAGGGATTAGGGAAGAAGTTTTCACGCAGAGACACGGAGTTTCGCGGAGAAAAGAACAGAAATCTATTCAAAGACTCTGCGTTACTCCTATTTTAACTTACAAACTATTTCATCCCCATGTGCGCCAGTTATTTCCTGCGCTGATGGGTTAATGATCAAATCCATGTCCTCAAGCGGAATAGCGCCAAGAAGCACTTCACTGGTATTGGGTACAACAAGTGCCTTACAGGCACTGTTGCGATTTTTCCAATGAATTTGGACTACTTCTGTCTTGCTGTAAGTCTGGCTTGACCCATCGGCAAGCTCCGCCGATTGTGTACTTTCGATCTCAAGGCCCAACTGCTGACGAATGGCTTCATTGATAACCAAAGTCCCCGCCCCGGTATCAACCAAGGCGGTGACTGTCGTTTGACGGATTTCAGGTTCTTTTATAATTCCACGCCTTACATTTATAACATCGCCAGCGTTTTTCAGCGTTATTTCTGTATACACAATACCCATAATACTTCCTCCACAACTATAATATACGCTGATTGCGAGAAAAAAGCAATTGTACGCATATCTGTACCAAAAGAGGTTCTCGCGCAGAAGCGCGGAGACGCAGAGGGAGAAAACGAGGAATGTGGAATGTGAAGATAAGCCAGCGTTCCTCTCTCCTCGCTTCTCATTTTTCTCTTATCCGTGTAATCCGTACTAATCCGCGTAATCCGTGGTTTCTTTTTCTAGAGTATACGCACATAATGTCAGGCACCGTTCTTTCTTAGTATATTAACTGAACCGATTTGAATAAACTTCTCGGTTTCAGTTACGCTTACACCGCAGGAGCTAAGACGTGGCGTTAGTATTTTCATTAGCTTAAGCTTTAAATCCGTAATATCTGTAAATGAATCCAATACATAATCTGTTCCCAAGTTTGATTTTAGCTCATCTACATCAAACTCACGCTTTCCCTGATACTCTTGAATAAAGCAATACAACTCCTGGGGCATCTGGTTTTGTGTATACGCATTTTGGGCAACTTCAGCTTCCTCTATGGTATACATACCGGCTTTTGTACGAAACAGCGCTATAAAAATATCAGCTTTTTTTACTTGGTTGTCATATTCGCTTTGTTTTCTTTCGCCCTTGAATGATGGGTCAAACAACTCCCATTTAAGTAGCCGTATCCTGACGCTTGTATCTGCAAGGATTGAGTTTATATCGTTAAAAAAATCACCCACATGCACACGTTCAAGCTCCAGTTCTGATGATGAGGCTAGAAAGACTTTGATTTCGTTTTCGGTTTGCGGGTGGTTCATGATTTGTTCTCCGGGGTTTGGGCTTCGCTAAGTATCTCAATAGCTCTTTCTGTTTCTACAAGCATTTTCATTAATTCTTCAATATCTTCGGTTTTTGATAGTTTTTCTTTTATTTTAACTAAAAATTTTAATATCCTTATCACAGTTGATAAATATATGATGGGGTTTGTTAGCTCTAATTCTAAATAAATTCCTAATGCTTCGGTACAGTTAGCTTCGGCTTCATTAAGGCAGTTGGTATCACTTTGCAAATTGGCCAGATTGTTCAGCGTCATAGCCACATCCGGCAAATATACGTCGGGGTTGGCGTCCGCCAGGTTTCTCCGAATTTCCAGCGCGTCTGCATAGCAGGCTTCGGCCTCTTTAAGGCGGCCGGTGTCACTTAGCAAAAGGGCCAGATTGTTCAGCGTCATAGCCACATCCGGGTTGTATGCGTCTGGGTTGGCTTTCGCCAGTTTTCTATATATTTCCAGCGCTTCTGCATAGCTGGCTTCGGCCTCTTTAAGGCGGCCTGTATCACTTTGCAAAATGGCCAGATTGTACAGCGTCATAGCCACATCCGGGTTGTATGCGTCGGGGTTGGCTTCCGCCAGGTTTCTCCGAATTTCCAGCGCTTCTGCATAGCAGGCTTCGGCCTCTTTAAGGCGGCCTGTATCACTTTGCAAAATGGCCAGATTGTACAGCGTCATAGCCAGATCCGGGTTGTATGCGTCTGGGTTGGCTTCCGCCAGTTTTCGCCGAATTTCCAGCGCTTCTGCATAGCAGGCTTCGGCCTCTTTATGGCGGCTGGTACCACTTTGCAAAATGGCCAGATTGTTCAGCGTCGTAGCCACAT
>JAIRUO010000147.1 GCA_031254385.1 Treponema sp.
TTCAAGTCTTCTAGGCCGCAAAATGAGTGGTGCAATAATCCTATTCTCCGTCTCAATGGTTGTTTTTAGCATTATAATCACCTTGCTTGTTACTATGCGTGACCTCGGTCAACGTGACCGCCGGATGAGGCTTTTCTATCCTATGGGGATTACTGCGCTTATCTGGATTGTATTAAACTCGGTCACTATAGTCATAAATCCCATATATTTTCCGTTTGTATACACAGCCAAAGTAGCTTTTCTGATTATTGCGATCTTTGTGTGCACCTGGTTTCTCATTAATTTTGCCGAATCGAAGCTGGCTAATTCCCGTTTGTTCCGATCCGTGCTTATAGTAGTACCTGTAGTGGATATTTTGGTATTGATCACCAATCCGCTGCATTGGCTCTTTTTTACCGCTTATGAGTATCCCATAGCAATAAAAGGACCTGTTTTCAATATACATGTTGTTTTGGTCGTCTCTTCCCTACTGTTTTCTTCTATAATAATAGCCATTTATGTGGTAAAAAATTTCCGGCAGTATCCCTTATTGTTTCTTACATCTATCGGGGTAATTATACCTATTGTGTTGAATTTGCTGTTTTCTTTCCATCTCATCAAATTTGAACACGATATGTCTCCGGCAGGATATATTTTTACGATTATTGCCTTTTTATATTTCTCCAATATCACCCGGATTGATACGACAAAAAAACTAAGTCAGGCACTGACAGAGATTACCAAAACCCCCGCTCTTTCATCGGGAAAAGTAGAGGAATCCGCCAGTATTATCGCAAAGGAAGCCTGCCACGCGCTGAGTACGAGCTCCATACGGGTAGGAATATGGACTATTACTGAAGACTCACCCGTTATAAAGAATATAACCTACTATGATTTATCAACAGGAAAAAATACCGTTCAGGCTGATTTTGACCTGTCATACTGCCCGGAATATTTGCGACTCCTCAAATCCGAGCGCATAATTCCCATTAACGATACAAGCATAACTAACCCGCTTTCACCTAGCCTGGAAGCTTATGGGCCGAATATATGCGCGCTGCTTGACGCACCAATACGCATCGAAGGCAAACTTGTCGGCATTGTTTGTGTTGAGCAGGATCGCTGTAAAGATTTTCCCGGAAAGCGCGTATGGACAGCGGAAGAACACAATTTTGTGTCTTCTCTTGCCGATTTTATGACTATTGCCCTATCAAACTCCGAACGCCGCACCCTTATGCACCGCACCGAAACAATGATGAGCAATCTGCCCGGCATGGTATATCAGTGCCTAAACGATCCGCCCAACTTTACCTTCACTTTTGTCAGCGAAGGCAGCATGGAACTAATGGGATATACGCCGATAGAACTCTTATGCAATGCCTCAATGAGATTCATTGACAGGGTTCATCCAGATGATGTTGAGCAGCTTGAAGAGCTGATCGCTGAAACGCTCTCCATTGGATTTCCGCTTGAAACCACTTACCGTATCATCATGAAGAACGGTACGGTTAAATGGATTTGGGAGCGCAGTCGGGTTGTTGAGTTTAATCCGGACAGTACGCCGCATCTATTGGAAGGCTTTTATACTGATATTACGGAACAGCGGCGACTGGAAGCTGCGGAACTTGCCAACCGCGCAAAGTCAGAGTTTTTGGCGAACATGAGCCATGAAATACGGACGCCGATGAACGCAATCCTCGGCATGACTGACCTTGCGCTGCATAACATAATTTCGCAGGATGCCGTGCGTGGCTATTTGGGCAATATCAAGAACTCAGGAGCCCAGCTTCTTTCCATCATAAACGACATTCTAGATTTTTCAAAAGTCGAAGCCGGGGTGATTGAATTGATACCGGAAAAATACAATGTCCATTCGATGATCAACGAAATAGCTGTCATGATTCATGTGCGTATCGGCAATAAACCGCTTTTATTCCTAATAGATGATGACCCAGATTTGCCCGAAGAGATGATAGGCGATGTGATCAGGATTAAACAAATTATCATCAATTTACTGACCAACGCTGTCAAATTTACCCATGAGGGCCATGTGATCTTTTCTATTAGCTCGGAAGCGTGTGAAGCTAACGACACATATAAACTAAAGGTATCTATAACGGACACTGGGATGGGTATTCGTAATGATGATATGCACCTGTTGTTTGAGAGCTTTTCACAAGTTGATACCCGAAGGAACCGGAGTATAGAAGGCACCGGGCTTGGGCTTGCCATTTCTAAAAACCTCGTTGAACTGATGGGCGGCGAGATTCATGTAGAAAGCAAATACGGCGAGGGGAGCTGTTTTTCATTCTATATCATACAGAAAGTGGAATCGTTCCGCACTATAGCAAAATTTTCCAAAAACAAGATAATCCAGGTAGCTATCTTGAAGACAAGCGCATTAAGAACTTACATAATCTCGGAAAAAATAAAAAAGCTGGGTGCGTCATGCGACATTATAGACAGCCCAGAAAACATCGCCCAATATACACATGTATTTTTTGACTATGAGCAATTTGAAAGGGTACTAAAGGTAAACTGCCCACACACAAAGCTTTTTGCCATTGGCAGTGGCCTTGAGGATAACGAAAAAGTAACGCCCAATATAGAAATTATATATCTGCCGCTGACCAGCCTTTTATTGGCAAGACTGTTGGGCGACAATACACGTAATCAAGATGAAACCAATATGGACAAAGAAGAATTATCGCTTCAACTGCACAATACGCAGATTTTGGTTGTTGATGATATTGAAATTAATCTGATAATTACTGAAGAAATACTGCTTAATTACGGCGGACGTATTGATACGGCAGATTCTGGCATAAAAGCCATTGAGATGATAAAAGAAAACGATTACGATATTGTGTTTATGGATCACATGATGCCAGAGATGGACGGCGTGGACGTGACCAAAATTATCCGCGCATTGCCAGAAAAAAAATACAAAACACTGCCTATTGTCGCGCTTACCGCAAATGTAGTTGGAGATGTGCGCGATATATTCATGAAGAGCGGGATGAGCGATTTTTTGTCAAAGCCGATGGAACAAGCTGAAATGGAGAGGGTGCTGCGAGAGTGGCTGCCGCAGGAGAAGTGGAGCAATGTGCAGCGCACATGAGTTTAATTCGGGCCAATCTCCAGCAAGGACCATATCTCTGGGGTTTCCTGGCCAAGGCACCAGAAACCGGCGGCAACTGCGCCCATGCTGCGGTACAGGGCAAGACGGGTTGAAAGTGAATAGGCATCTTCATAATAAACAGTAACAGTAAGGGTAGTTTGATATCTAAAAGTCGGAATGCCGTTTACCCGCTGTATTTCATTTACTCCCTGTTCTCTTCTAATGCGCTGAATGCCGGAATGAAAAAACGCCCTGTTGGGATTAATATCCCCCCAGGTGCGACCGTAAAAGGGAAGGCCCATGATGAGTTTTTCCCGGCCTATGGTTTCCAGGGCATAAGCGGCGATTCTACGGCACCAGTCCAGGCTAGCTATGGGGCCGGGCGCACTATTTGACCAGTGTTCGTCATAGGCCATGACCAGTATGCGGTCAACTATATCCTTTATCTTCGCGTAATCGTATACGTCATTGCTAATTGTTCTGGTTCTTGCGGGAAGGGCAATGGTAAACATTTTATTCCCAAGTCCAGCCCGGAGTTCTCTCAAGAAAGACAAAAAAGCGTCCCCGTCCCTTGGCGGCACATTCTCAAAATCAATTTGAAGGCCGTCATAAGCCCTTGACGCTTCCAGCAGATCAGCGATTAGCTGCCTGCGTTCCTCACTCCCCTCTTTTAGGGCAAAATGTGTAAGCGCAGTGCCGTTACAGACCACAACCAGATGCACCCTTCCCCTAAAAAATGAAATCTTCCGGCGATCCGGTACATTGACAAGCTTGCCGTAGCTGTCCAGTTCCGCCGCAAAGTACCCAACATCAGAGAGGGGAAAACGGGAGCTAAGGTATTCTTCCTGACCGCTAATCAGATAAGCCCATATTTCCCTGAATGTAGAAACCGGAAGATCCCCTTCTGGCAGAACAAAGGTAAACTCGGCCTCCACGCTTTGTGGTTCTTCTTCTATAACAGGCGTTTCCTGAAGCGTTTCTTGAGTAATTTCCTGTTCTACAGGCACGACGCGTGAAGAACCGCAGCCCGGTAAAAAAACAAAAACCAGTACCATTATAAATAAAAATAATTGTTTCACATTAATTGGAATATATTAAAACAAGACTAAAATCAATATACATAATGTGTATGTTTCTTGACATATAGACGCTTATCATAATAAGATAATTTCAAGGATAGACTTTATTAAAGGAGTTATTTTATGAGAGCCCGAGCTTTAATTCTCATTTTTTTAATGTCTTTTTCTGTATTTTCCGCATTTGCTCAGACTGAGCCTGTTACACTAAGAACCTTTAGTAGTCTGGTACAGTTGCGCAATTCCGGGGGAAATATCGGAGATTTAGAATTCTATCTTTCCGAGTCCTTAAGGTTTTCAATTATTGACGACCAAAATGCTTCGGGGCTTATGCCTAACAGCGGTGGGTCTTACTATGCTGATCCGTCCTTGACAATAGAAATAGATAAAAACAATCCGGGGAAAATGATCACTTTCCCTGTTTCCGGCAGTGAAATTATCGATATTGTTTTCCTTGTGGATGATATACCTATCCTGTTAAAATTCAGAAGGAATGCCCAGCAGGACTTTTTTGTTGTCTATGCGGTAACGGTTCATACAAGGCCTTACTATCTCTATTCTCAAAGCGAACTTCCCCATCTGCACATAAAATCAACTCGTGTTACCGACCCTAACGAGGTATATGCCACGCCCTCGCCGACTGGATCTCAGACCTTATTGGGAACAGGGCAATTGCTTGAGCACGACATAATTCTCTACATAAGAAGAGAGAATCCTAATGTAAGCAATATCGTAGAAAACCTTATTAGCACATACATTAGGGAAGCGAGTTTTGAAGGGATCAATCATGACATCGCCATTGCCCAGATGCTCTATGCCACAGATTTTCTTAGAAACCAGGAAATAATGAGAGCAAATAACTATGGCGGTTTACAGGATGCCAGGTTTCCCAGACTTTTGAGCCAGAGCGAGGCTATGACCGAAGGGATACGCGCCCATATTCAGCACTTAAAAGCTTATGCTGGCGGCCCCCTTAGGAGCAGGAATGTTGATCCAAGGTACAGCGTGTTAGAACAAAGAAGCCTTATTGGAAGTGCAGTAACATTTGATAAGCTCTACGAATTTTGGGCAGTAGATTCAGCATCTTACAGAAGAAACATTGAAAGGATACTCGAAGGGCTGTATCAGTATTCTTCACGATGATATACTAAACGCCCATGATAAACGGTATTGACACCGCCCTTTTGGGAATGATCCTTTCCGCTTCCGGTTGGAGAGGGGTTTTTGCGCAAGATGGCGATGAAGAAAGTTTTTGCCCTGATATTTCTCCAAGTTCTGCGTTATTAGCAGCGGCAGCAGCCACAGCGTTTTCTTCATATTTAAGAGATATAAAAAGAGAAGGAAGCGTAATCATTGGCAGAGATACCCGGCCCACGGGCAAGGCCATTTGTGATGCCATGATCCGTGTGCTCGCAAACAAAGGCCAGGAAATAATTTTTACCGATATAATAGCCGCGCCTGAACTCATGGCTTATGCAAGGAGCGAAAAATCCGCTGCTGGTTTTATTTATGTTTCAGCAAGCCATAACCCAGTTGGGCATAACGGCCTTAAGTTCGGCTTGACAGACGGCGGGGTATTAGGAGGCCGCGAAGCAGCAATACTTATCGAAAAATTTAAGGCCCTGCTTGCTTCCAAAGACGCTAACCTTATAAATTCAATCGAACATGAAACGAAGTTTCATGCTGTTTCCCGAATGTCTGAATGTCTTGCGGAAGCTCCTGATAAGGCGGCCCAAAGCAAGATAACGGAAATTTATGCTGAATCGGCCAGTCGCAAAACGGATGCAGAAAAAGCGTATACCGACTTTACCAAGGAAGTAATCAGCGGCCTCCCCAATGGCAAAAATGATGAAATATTTGCCCTGCTGGAAAAGGGGCTTGAGCATCCATTGGGAATCGTTGCTGACTACAACGGATCTGCCCGTACCGTTTCCATTGACAGGGAATTCCTTTCTGCTCTGGGCATCAAGGTAAAGAGCATTAATGACCAACCAGGACAAATTGCGCATACCATAGTGCCAGAAGGCAAGTCCCTTGACCCGTGCCGTGAGTTACTCGAAATCTGCCACAAAGAAGATCCCGCCTTTGTCATGGGCTACGTACCGGACTGCGATGGCGACCGTGGAAACTTGGTAATCTGGGACAACAGCCAAAACCGAGCCCGTGTTCTGGAAGCCCAAGAAGTCTTTGCCCTCTCTTGCGTTGCAGAACTGTCATACCTGGTCTGGGCAAAAACTGCGATAGCCAAGACCGCAATAGCGGAAACTGCTTTAGCAGTAAATGACCCAACCTCCCTCAGAATAGACCGTATAGCCCAGGCTTTTAACATTCCAGTTTTCCGTGCGGAAGTGGGAGAGGCAAACGTGGTAAGCCTGGCCCGGAAACTGCGTAATGACGGCTATCAGGTCCGTATCCTGGGAGAAGGCTCAAACGGCGGCAATATAACCCATCCGGCTGCTGTCAGGGACCCATTAAATACCTTGGGGGCCTTGATCAAGCTGTTCTGCCTTAGAAGCGAAAAAGACCGAAAAGGTCTTTACGAAATCTGGTGCGGTTTATCAGGCCAATCTCAAACATACAGAAAAGATTTTTCCCTTACTGATGTAATCGCCTCGCTTCCGACCTATACGAGTACCGCAATTTCTTCAGAAGAAGCCGTTTTGAAAGTAAAGACCTTAGATCACGGCCTTTTAAAAAACAGGTATCAAAAGGTATTCCTGCAAAACTGGGAAGAAAGAAAAGAAGAGCTAAAAGCCAAATACGGCGTTTACTGCTGGGACGTATGTGCATATAACGGCATTGAGGAAACGCCAAGAATCGCCCAATTCGGCGAGGCTGGCAAAGGCGGATTAAAGATAGGCTTCCTCAATAAAGAAGGCCAAAAGATCGCCTGTATCTGGATGCGCGGCTCCGGAACCGAGCCTGTTTTCCGCATCATGGCAGACGCCGAAGGCTCTGACCCCAGTTTTGAACGCTACCTGATAGCCTGGCAGCGCGAAATGGT
>JAIRUO010000151.1 GCA_031254385.1 Treponema sp.
GCTTTATTTACCGTTTTGAAATGCTCAGTCATTTTTTCAATTACCCTTCCGATAGATGCATTGTTTCCAACCATTTCTTCTACCGATGCGGAAGCCTGGCTCACGCTTTCTGACTGGATTGTGATGGATTTGTCTAGGGTTTCTATACTCTTGGCAATCTTATGGATCGCATCGGAAGCCTGGTCAACGCTTGTCATTTGCGCGCTGGCTTTTTCCCGTGACTGGGTTATTTCTGATGTTATACGCTCAATGGAGACATTCATTTCTTCTGCGTTGGCCGCCAGCTCTTTGCTCGAAATATAAAGTTTCTGCTCGTCTACTTTTATTCCCAAAATACTCAGGGCCATATTTTTACAAAAGGTATTCATCATGCCTGCTATAGTTCCCAGTTCATCTACTGATGTTATGTGTATGCGCTTTCTTAAATCTTTTTTTCCTTCCGAAAGATTTTCCATTTGAGTGATGACAGAATGAAACAGGCTGTGTGCGTTGTTTTTTAGGCAGGCTGCCAGAACCGTTACAAAAACAAAGAAAACGGCAAGTACTCCCATTGTAACTCCCCAGCCGCCCTTTCTTAAGGTGCTTATATCTACCCCTTCTTTATTCAGGGACAGCACCGCAATAGAAAAAGTGAACACCACCGAAAGTATTGCAACAGCTACCGGGACTATACAGATTTTAAGGCTCTGGCGATCTTCCCGCAGTTCTTTGGGGTAGTGGACAATTTTGATTGACATTAATGCGCTGGAAACTAGACCGTCGCTGACAACATAAACAAAGGTGCCCATTGCCATGCCTGCGGCAAGACATGCGCCGAACAAAAAGCCCCTCATATTTTCCACCAGCATAAAGGAATTGCCCATAAGGTAGATTATTATCACAAGAAACAGGGCCTGCATGACCACTATAATCGCAATTGACTGTATGGGAACCGCGCCGACTTTTTGAAGGTGCTTCTTCCTCTTTTCGCCTTCGGCTTTGAAATCAGGCGATGTAAAAAGCGGGGCGTTTCTTCCCAGAACCACAGAAATGATCGCCACATAGACCAGCGCAGGCAACGAGAATCCCATAGCCAATGATCCAAGGGAAATTCCGCCTCCCCCGAACAGATATAATACGACAAAGCTGCCCAACGCCGATAGAATAGAAGTTCCTATTACAAGCACTAAAAAAACAACATTTTTTTTCATAATATATCTCCAAAACCAAAACGAAGAACAGGTTGTCGTGCTGCCCTTGTTTCATCTGGACGGCTTATAACTGTTTTCTTCGGAGCTGACTGAAGATCAACAGGCTTTTCGCCAGCCTTTTCCAAAAGATCCAGAAAGATATCAACGGCAGCATCAATAGCTTCTTTCGACTCTGTTTCGGTTGGTTCTATCATTATAGCCTCTTTTACAATAAGAGGGAAGTACATAGTGGGGGGATGTATGCCGCTGTCCTGTAGGGCTTTTGCAAAATCAAGGGCCGATACGCCATGAACATTCTTTAATTCTTCAAGGGAAACCACAAATTCATGCATGCAGGGGCCGTCCGTGACAGCAGGTATTTTTTCCTTTAGACGTTCCATCATGTAATTGGCGTTTAGCACCGCATTCTTTGCAGCTTCGGGAATGTTTTCCTTTCCCAGAGTCAGCAAATAGGCCGCAGCTTTTACTGTTACGAGGAAATTGCCCCAAAAGGCCCTGACCCGGCCTATGCTCATAGCTGGGCTATCTGGGGGGAAAAGCTCAAAAGCGGAGAGCGGCATGAATGGCGCAAGGGTTTTATTGCAGCCCAAAACTCCCAGGCCCGGCCCGCCGCCGCCGTGGGGAGTAGAGAAACTTTTGTGCAGATTCAGATGAATAGCGTCAAACCCCATGTCCCCGGGCCTTACTATGCCCATTATGGCATTGAGGTTCGCGCCGTCATAATAGTTGAGTCCGCCTGCCCGGTGAACAATTTCAGTAATCTCAAGAATATTGGGATCAAACACGCCAAGGGTATTGGGGTTGGTAAGCATGAGGCCAGCGGTATCAGGGCCGACAGCGTTTTGCAGACTGGCAAGATCAACGCAGCCGTCTTTTCCAGAGGGGATATTTATTGTTTCAAAGCCCGCCATTGCAGCACTGGCCGGGTTGGTTCCGTGGGCGCTGTCAGGGATTATGATTTTATTCCTGGCAAAATCTTTGCGGCTCTGATGATAAGCCTTAAACATAAGGAGTCCGGCAAACTCCGCATGAGATCCGGCGGCAGGCTGGAAGCTAATGGCTTCCATGCCGGTAATTTCCTTTAGGTATTCCGAAGAGATATCCAGGATTTTAACGCAGCCTTGTACAGTGTGAAGAGGCTGGAGTGGATGTATGTCAGTAAAGCCCGGAAGGGAAGCCAGTTCTTCGTTTATCTTGGGATTGTATTTCATGGTGCAGGAACCCAGGGGATAAAAGCCGTCGTTAATACCGAATGAACGCTTTGCAAGGCTCCAGTAATGACGGGAAATTTCATTTTCATCTACACAGGGAAGACGAGCACTTTTTTTCCGCGCAACGGATTTGGAAACTTCCACTACTGGCACTGCGCAAGGCGGCAGTATGCAGCATGAACGGCCTTTTTTGCCCTTCTCAAATATTAGCTTCATTCTAAGTCTCCGAACTATTTATTTTTCTAAGTATTGAAGCAAGCTCATCAATTTCTTCTTTTGTATTGACTTCTGTTACGCACCAGAGTATGCGGTTTTTTGTCAGAGGATAGCCACCCAGTATATCATGCTGTTCCAGGATTTTTAGGGTCTTTTCGGTATTTGGGCAGGAGCTTACAAATTCATTAAAAAATTCGCCATCATGAACTAAAGAAAACCCGGGAATTTTATTGATAAGGGCTGATGCATAAACTGCCTTGGAATGGCATTGGCGACTCGCTTCAATAAAGCCCTCCTGCCCCATAACGGAAAGGTAGATTGCCGCAGTCAGTGCGCAATGAGCCTCGTTGGAACAGATGTTGCTAAAAGCTTTTTCACGGCGTATGTGCTGTTCCCTGGCCTGCAAGGTTAGGACAAAGGCGCGTTCCCCCTGGCTGTCAACGGTTTCGCCCACGATTCTGCCTGGCAGTTTTCGCATAAGTGCTTTCTTGCAGGCCATGAACCCCAGATAAGGCCCGCCAAAAGCCAAGGGCAGTCCCAGGCTCTGGCCTTCTCCAACCGCAATGTCCGCACCCAGAGCGCCAGGGCTTTCAAAAATTCCCAATGATATGGGATTTACCCCCGTCACGAGCAATGCTCCTGCGTTATGGGCAATATTAGCTGCCTGTGCGGTATCTTCTATTAGGCCAAAGAAGTTCGGGCTTTGCAGATAAACAGAGGCTGCATTTTTGTCTGCTGCCAGTGATTTTTCCATGGCCTCAAGGTCTGTCTTGCCGTCAGGAGCAACAGGAATCGTATTAATTTGCATATCGTAGCCCATGCAATACGTGTTGATGGTTTCGATCACATGGGGATGGCTCGCTGCAGAAACATAGACATTCCGCCTGGCTCCGTCCCGGCACATATTTACAGCCTCTGCCGCTGCGCTTGCGCCGTCATAAACAGAAGCATTGGAAACATCCATGCCGGTTAATTCGCAGATCATGGTCTGATATTCAAAAATAGCCTGAAGTATGCCCTGGCTAATTTCTGCCTGATACGGCGTATAGGCGGTCAAAAATGTTTCGTTAGAGCTGATTCGCTTAACCGCCGCCGGTATATAGTGCCTATATGCCCCTGCCCCTCGGAAAATAACGGGAAAGACTTTATTCTCCTGAGCTATGGTCTTGATCTTCCTTGCCAGTTCAATTTCCGAAAGCGCGGAAGGGATATTCAGGTCTTTTACCCGTACCTGTTTGGGTATTACCGCAAACAGTTCTTCGATGGAAGATTTTTCCAGAATGTTAAGCATCTCCCTGCGGTCGTCATCGGTATTCGGGACATAAGAACCCATGGTTATTCCTGTTTAAGAGAGGCTTTGTATTCTGCCGCGGAAAGCAGATCGCCAGGAATCTGTCCTTCTGCGCGTATTAACCAGGCTGTATAAGGCGATTGATTGATCAGCTCCGGGGCATTCTGGAGATCCGCGTTGCTCTCCTTAACTATGCCGTCAATGGGGCTGATAATATCCGAGACCGCTTTAACCGATTCCACATCCGCAAAGGCCGAGCCTTTTTTAAGGCTGGCCCCTGGTTTGGGCAGGTTGACAAATACAATGTCGCCTAATTCTTCTTGCGCGTAATCGCTCAAGCCGATTTCCATACACCCGTCTTCCCGAATTTTTACCCATTCATGGGACTCAGTGTACATTAAGTCTTCCGGTATATTCATTTTTTATCCTCCATTTAACTCCGTTTGTAAAAAGGGATGGCACATATTTTACCTTCGATCATTCTGCCCCGGACTTCCGATTCGACCAAGGCACCTTGGTGCCAAGTACCCGGTACGGCTGTTTCTACATCAACAAGGGCCATGGCAAATGCCTTCTCCAAATAGGGGCAAAAACTGCCGGATGTGGTTATTCCGATTTGCCTGCCCTGATAAAAAACCGGAGACGCTTCGCGGACTATGCCCCGGCCAGTGATTTCGATTCCGATCCGTATTCGGGAAGGATTGATTTTTCCTTCAAGGGCGGCCTTGCCAATAAAATCCATTTTTTCCATTTTGACCGCAAAGGAAAGGCCAGCTTCAAAGGGCGTAATGGTTTCGTCCATTTCGTGGCCGTAGAGGGGCATGCCAGCTTCCAGCCGCAGAGTATCTCTGGCGCCAAGGCCACAGGGAATGAGTTCCGCTTCTCCCTGGGACAATGCGACCTTGGTTCCGGCTTCATTTGAAGAAACGGCGTTCTTTCCCGCCTCAAGAAGTATTTCCCAAAGGAGAAGGGTATCTTCGTTCTTACAGTAGAACTCAAAGCCGTCCTCACCCGTATATCCGGTGCGCGACACCATGCAGGAGATTTCCCCTATTTTTCCTCTTTCAATAAAGCTGTAGTATTTTAGAGGGATAGTATTGGAGACCGATCTGAGTATGGCTTCCGACAGAGGCCCTTGAAGGGCAATCTGGCCAAGGCTGTCTGAAATATCATAAAAAGAGACAGCTCCAAAGAGCCGGGATCGTATCCACGCCGCGTCTTTTTCCCGGTTTGCCGCATTTACGACTAGGATATAGAGGAATTCGTCCATTTTATAAACTACCAGGTCGTCCAGGATGCCGCCCTTATCATTGCAGAGCATGGTGTAACGCACTCGGCCTGTTTTCATGTTTGTAAAATCATTGGTAAGGAGATTCTGGATATTTTGGAGGGCATCTTTTCCGGAAATTACAAATTCGCCCATGTGGGAAACATCGAAAATGCCGGCCATATTTCTGACGGCGTTATGTTCTGCAATTATCCCTTTTTCATACTGAACGGGGAGGGAATAACCCGCAAAAGGCACCATGCGTCCGCCGTGGGATTCATGCCATTGATAGAGGGGAGTTTTTTTTAAAATATTCTGAGCTTCCATGCCGACCCTCCGAAGAACCTTTATCCCAGAATCTTGGCAATGAACCTATCTGCCCAAAGATCCCGAAAGATGCGCTCCGTTCGGAGTGTCGTCAGAATCCGGTACTTTTGCCTGAGAGCTTTTCGCCATTGTCCCCTTCGGCCCCGTCATTGAATATTGCCGTTAATCGGCAATATTCAATGACGACTTCTCCCGGATTCATCAATCGAACTTTACCTATACATTATATATAAAGCATTTTAGCTTTTTTTTCAAGTGAGAAAGATTAGCATTGACCCGTTTTTATAGCAGTTGACAATATCAGCAAATGTGGTGTTATAATTATAGCGAGAATTCACGTATCTCAACAATTATTTTAACAAGGAGAAAAAAATATGAGCGGAATTAAAAAAACGGCAATATTTATTCTTGCCGCATTTGTTCTGGTAATGGCCTTTTCCGGCTGCCAGGGCAGAACCGGCGGTTCATCCGGTGGCGGGGATTTTACCTTTACCGGTTACCCCATGAATGCAAAAGACACAACCATTAGCTGGTGGATCGGAGAAGGATACAGGCCCAATGCCATATACGCTGATGCCAAAGATTCGCCTTTCCATTCAGGGCTTGCGGAAATGCTAGGGGTAAATATTGAGTGGGTAGTCCCAATAGCGGGTACGGATCAGACCCAAGCCAGGAACCTTATCTTAGCATCCGGGGATATTCCCGATGTAATGTTTGGTGGCGGCCTTATGGCTGAAGCCGAAAGGTATATTGATGAAAGGACTTTTATCGATCTTTCCCCGCATATACAAGAGTGGTCCCCCGCTTTTTATGCTTGGATACATACTGATCCAGCTTACGACAGGGCTATGAAGACCGACTCCGGAAGATACTACGGTTACGGCTTCTTCCGTGAAGACGGCGGCTGGAACGACACCTATTTGGGTCCTGTGGTGAACCAGGCATGGCTGCGGGAAACCGGCCTTAGAACGCCAGAAACCATTGCCGATTGGGATACCACCCTGCGTACCTTTAAACAGAGATACGGTGCGCTTCTGTCCTTTGCCTGGTCACGGGTTACCGGTTACGGTACCGGCATTTCTGGATCTTTTGGTGCTTATTCATTCGCCGACTATAAACTCTATGTTGATAACAACAACAGGATTCAGCTTGCAAATATACAGCCTGAATATCTTGCCCAGTTAAGGAAGTTTAACGAATGGTGGAACGAAGGCTTAATTGACCAGAACGTTCTTACCATTAATGACACCATGGCACGCTCCAATGCCCAGAATAAAATAATGGGGCTTTCCATTACCTCTATGGGCCAGATGTCAAACTGGAGACTTGATGCCGAAGCAGCCGGAAACGGCGCTGACTGGGTTGGCCTCCAATATCCCAGGGGCAATGACGGCACCTTGGTTCAGGTTCCCGGCGGTTACGGTATAGGAAGCGTGGTCGCGGCAATTACTACAAGCGTTAAAGACGACAGAAAATTGCAGATCATCATGAGGGCCATGGATTATGCCTATACTACAGCGGGCAATCTCTACTGGAACTACGGAAAACAGGGCGTTTCCTGGGATTACGATTCGAGTGGAAAACCCATGTATCTTCCCCTGGTTACTCAGGATCCCAACGGGCTCAATGACGCAATTGATAAATACGGCGGATCAACCTGGAGCGGCAACTGTATACAGGAAACCCTCCTCCTTTATTTGAAAAACACTCAAGCCTCCATTGATGCAAACGATCTCTGGTTCTATCCCAACCAGGCGATTTCTGCCAAGCATACTATACCTAACGGCCTGACTAGGACGGTTGAAGAAGCCACCAGGGCTGCTGAACTCCAGACCGCTATTACCACCTATGTTAATGAATCGGTGATTCAGTTTATTACCGGCCAGATTCCTTTTAGCCAGTGGGATGCTTTTGTCCAAAGGGTTAACCAAATGGGCATTGCGGAACTCCTCAGAATCCAGCAGGGCGCTTACGATCGTTATCTTCGGCGCTAACATTTGATGTACAATTCCAAGAGACTGCCCATTGCCGGGCAGTCTCTTTGGTTATGGAGGAAATGATGAAAGGTAAAAATATGGAGGGAATACCTCGTCCTTCACTTGGAAAAATCTTAGCCAAAGATTTTCAGCAGAATAAATATAAATATCTATTAGTCCTGCCCGTAATAGCTTACTTCGTTCTTTTTTCTTACAAGCCTATGTACGGTCTTGTCGTTGCTTTCCAGGATTACAGGCCCAATCTGGGTATAGCTGGGAGCCGGTGGGTAGGGTGGCGAAATTTTGTTAGATTCTTCGAAGATCCATTCTTTTTCAGAATTTTAAGAAATACAGTTAGCATTAGCTTCCTTAGCATCGTTTTTGGGTTTCCAGCACCCATACTCCTTGCAATACTCCTCAACGAGATTAAAAATATGGCCTTTAGGCGAACCGTTCAGACCATCACCTATATGCCTTACTTTATTTCCATGGTAATTGTAGCAAGTTTGATTCGGAATTATACGGCCAATAACGGTATTTTTTCCCAGATCGCCGTATTTTTTGGAGGGGCCGGAAAAAATTACCTTATACTTCCTCAATATTTCTACCCCATATATGTTGTTTCCGATATTTGGCAGCATATAGGGTGGAATTCGATTATATATCTGGCCGCCATTACCGGAATCGATCAGGAACAGTACGAAGCCGCTATTATAGACGGTGCGGGAAGATTCCGGCGCATATTCAGCATAACGCTCCCCAATCTGCTTCCCATCATTATTGTTCTTTTTATTCTGCGCATGGGCGGAATTCTAAATGTAGGCTTTGAGAAGATCATCCTTCTTTATAACCAAAATATTTATCCTGTAGCGGATGTAATATCCACTTATGTATACCGCAGGGGTATAGAAAATAGTGAATACGCTTTTGCGACTGCGGTTGGGCTTTTTAATTCAGTGGTAAATATAATATTCCTGGTAGCGGCCAATACCTTGAGCCGGAAATATTCTGAATACAGCTTGTATTAGGGGGCCTTTATGCGGAATAGCTTATTAAAATACAGGTTCAGCGACTACGTTTTTGATACTGCAAATACTCTTTTTATGATCGCCTTAATGTTTGTTACCCTTTATCCCATTTACTATGTGCTTGTAGCCTCGGTAACGAACAATACCGCGCTTCTTGCCACTCCGGGTTTTCTCTGGTATCCCAAAGGTTTTACCATTGGGTCTTACAAGCTGGCTTTTACCCATCCACTTATCCTATCGGGCTATAAAAATATACTTTTTGTTATGTTCTTTGGCTTGATCATTAACCTTTTACTTACCCTGTTTACCGGATTCTTCCTGTCCTCCAAGGATGTATTTTTCAAAAAACCGATTTTGTTCATGATTCTTTTTACCATGTTCTTTAACGCCGGGATGATCCCCAACTTTTTGAATATCCGGAGCCTGGGGCTGTACAATTCCCTCTGGGCACTGATACTTCCTGGCGCTATCAGCGTGTATAACAGCATTATCTGCCGCACCGCCATTTCGACTGTGCCAGAGAGCCTTTCCGAATCCGCTCGCATTGACGGGGCCAATGATCTTACCATTCTTTTTAGGATTATTACCCCGCTTATTCAGCCGACAATGGTAGTGCTAATACTCTATTACGGCATTGGGCATTGGAACGCTTGGTTTAACGCTTCCATCTATATTCGGGATATGATAAAGCTTCCCATACAGAATGTGCTCCGATCCATATTGATCGCCAACTCGGATATTCTCAATTCAGCGGCAACAGAAAGAGATCAGATTAACCAGTTTGCAGAATCCATCAAATACGCGGCAATTGTTATCACTACAGTGCCGATACTGTTTATCTATCCCTTCCTGCAGCGCTACTTTGTAAAAGGCGTGATGATAGGAGCGGTAAAAGGTTAATTATTTTTTAGAGTTCATCATTTGGGATTAATACCTGAATGCTAAACCCGGTTTCATCGCTTCTCATTATTAGGTAGCCATTATAACGGTTCACCATATCTTCCAGTGCGGTAATACCTATACCTTTTTTTATTGGTAAAGTTGTTCCTACCCCATTATCCGCAATTGTTATGGTGTGGGAATGTTCATTCTTCCAGCATGATATGGAGATGGAACTCGCATGGCCATGTTTCAGTGCGTTTGTAAGGGATTCCTGTATAAACAAAAGAAAAAGTGAATCAACCCTATCGGAAAATATTTGGGGCCAATTGCCGTAATTAATATTGACTTTTACTTCAGTTGCGCGGTTGAAAGCCTTTCCGATATTATACATTTCATTCTGAAGGCTAATCCGTGTGGGTGCGTAATTGCGGATTTCGTGTAAAATATGCCTGATTTCATTAATCCCGCGTTCTGCATAATCCCTGGCATCATTTATCAGGTTTTCTGCTTTTTTTGAGTCTTTATTAAAAACGGCAGAGGCGGCCTGAAGCATCATAATAAGGTTCACGAATACATAACCTGCGGTATCATGAATTTCTTTACTGATCCTCTTGCGTTCCTCATTGGTTGAATCATTTTCAAGACTGAATATTTTATTAGAGACCGAATTGTTTATCTCATTCAATTGATTGTTTAGTATTTCCAGAGCTTTGGTATATTTTTCTCTTTTTTGAGACTGAATATAATAATAACAAAGTACAATTGATAAAAAAGTAATGAATAAATAATACGGGATTACAGCGATATAAAAGGGAAATGATAGTCCGCCCAGTGACAGAACGAACTCCTCGGAAAAGCCATAACTCAAAAAAATACTGCCGGGAATTCCCATTACAAATATGAAAAAAATAGCCGGAATACTGGGGGAAAAAACAGCAATAGTAAAAAGGATTTCCGGTATCCAAACTAATTCCAGTATTATAGGACCTTGTATAAAATATGGATAAAGCAATACATAAAAATAATCAACAAAAACAACAAATAATAACAGGTGTCTTTTTGTGAATTTGTAATGCAAAAAGAAAACAACAGACCCAATGCTCAGATATACTAGGATTAATTTGCTGACCAAATAATCCCAGAGGGATAAATTGAGTATTACCAATATAGAACTAAGAAGACAAATGAATCTGAATATAACCACCAAAAACTTGTAATTTTTTTTAGTGTTATGTTGCCTCAATGTATCCTCTTTGAGCAATAGACATCACCTCTAGCCTGTCATTTGAACCTACTTTTGCATAAATTGAACTGATATAATTACGAACTGTTGGTTCAGAAATATAGAGCGTGTCGGCGATTTTTTGGTTATTGTATCCTTTTGCTATCAGGGCAAGAATTTGTTTTTCTCTGTTTCCAAGGTGGCGTATAATTTCACGGTATTGGTAGGAATACTCTTCTTTTTCATGTTTTGCTTCCCTGTTAATGAGTTTCTCCAGTATTGCCGGTGATAAAAGCGCTGTACCGCTATGTGCGGCTCTTAGAGAAGAAATTAAATCTTCGGATTTTATATTTTTAAGAATATAACCATAGGCCCCATGTTTAAGTGCATCTTCTACATAATTATCATCCAAAAATGTCGTAAGCATTATGATTTTTATTTCCGGATATTTTTGATGTATGATCTGCGTTGCCTTGACGCCATCTAACCCGGGCATACGGACATCCATAAGGATAAGATCCGGTATTTTTTCTTCAACCATATTGACAGCTTCCTGGCCTTCGTAGGCGATTCCAATGACATGCATATCCTTTGTAAGGGTTTCCAGCATTAGTTTTAAATTTTCGGCAAAGAGTTTCTGATCGTCTACAAGAAGTATACTAATATGGGACTTTCCCTCATCATAAGCGATATCCTGCAATTTCTGTTTTCCTCCAGTAATTGCCAGTATAAATCAGAACCTTTTTTAAATCAAACCGCTATAATTTACCCCTTAATGGCCCCTACCATAATACCCTTCACAAAATACTTCTGTAAGAAGGGATATGCTAACAGGATGGGAACGGTGGATACCACCAATACCGCGCACTTGACTGATTGCGAGCTGTAAGTAGCTCCTGCGATTAAGG
>JAIRUO010000158.1 GCA_031254385.1 Treponema sp.
TTTTCCGATTGCACAAACATTCCGCCTGAACCGCAGCATGGGTCAAATACACGGCCTTTGTACGGTTCGAGTATTTCTACCAGAAGTTCAACAACGCTTCTCGGCGTGTAGAACTGGCCCCCTTTTTTCCCTTCGGCAAGGGCGAATTCGCCGAGAAAGTATTCAAATACATGACCGGGTACATCGGCACTCCGGGCTTTCGCGTCTCCCAGGGCGATATTTCCAATCAGGTCGATTAAGCCGCCGAGGTTTGTGGGGTCCAAATTGCCTCGGGCAAACACTTTGGGCAGTACGTCTTTGAGCGAGGAGTTGTCCTTTTCAATGGCATCCATGGCGTTGTCGACTACTTTGCCTATGGTGGGCAGTTTTGCCTTGGATTGCAGATGTGACCAGCGTGCGGTTTCGGGAACAAAGAATACATTTTCCGCTTTGTATTCGTCCTTGTCTTCGGGGTCTGCTCCGGCAAATTCACCTTTCCCGCTCTTTAGTTTTGCGTGAAGGTCTTCAAATGCGTCTGAAATATACTTCAAAAATATTAGGCCGAGGACAACGTGCTTATACTCGGCGGCATCGATATTTTTTCTGAGCTTGTCAGCGGATTTCCAGAGTTACTTTTCTATCGGCTCTAGGTTGGTCTCTTTGGTTTTCGCCATACCTTCTACTCCCCCATCACCCGAACACACACCTTCCGGCTACGAGGCCCATCGTACTCATTAAACCAAATCCCCTGCCAGGTTCCAAGAAGCAACCTGCCTTTGGAAACAATTAGCGTGATTGAAGGCCCAACCAAACTTGTCAAGGTATGTGCCGCTGAGTTGCCCTCGCCGTGACGGAACTCGCGGCGGTCGGGGGAAATCATATTCAATGCGAGATTTACGTCATGCGGTACATCTGGGTCAGCGTTCTCATTGATCGTTACTGCGGCGGTTGTATGCGGCACAAAGACCATGCAGATTCCCTCGGTAACGCCGGAAGTCGCAACTGCCTGTTGCACCTGGCTGGTGATATTAAGCCATTCACTTTGGCTTGATGTGCGGACAGTAAAATCAGATAACGATGTCATGGGTTCTCCTTTAGCTGTAATGGGCAGGACGCTCTTTTCCGCGCAAAACCCTTAGGACACCGCTGGCCAGGGCCAGAAGTTCGTCTTCACCGGGAAATACGTATACGGGCGCAAGTTTGTCAACCCGTTGTTTAATGGCACCGGTAAAGCGGATGGAGTGGGCCAGTCCGCCGGTAAGAATAATGGCGTCTACTAGCCCTTCTAAAACAGCGGTCATGGCGCCTATTTCCTTTGATACTTGATAGGCCATGGAATCCAGAACCAGCGCGGCAAATTCATCGCCGTTGTTGATCATCTTCTGCACTTCGTCCTCATCGCTGGTGCCCAGATAGGCTTTCATTCCGCCTTTGCCCATAATTTTTTCAATCATTTCTGCCTTAGTATATTCACCGGAAAAGCACATATTTATAATGGGAAGGACTGGAATGTTTCCGGAACGCTCTGGGGTAAAAGGCCCTTCTCCAGCAAGTGCGTCATTAACGTCAATGACACGACCATAACGGTGAGCGCCCACACTGATGCCTCCGCCCAGATGCGCGACAATAAAACGGGTATTTTCATAAGGCTTGCCAAGTTCAGCCGCAAGCCGTCGGGCAATGGCTTTTTGGTTAAGGGCATGGAATATGCTGATGCGTTCTATTCCGGGAATGCCGGTCAGTTTGGCATTGCGATCCATTTCGTCCACAACAACAGGGTCTACCACATAAGCCGGAACAGATAAGGGAGCGGCGATTTCTGATGCAATAATTGCGCCTAACGCGGAGGCGTGAATCGCAGCGGTTGCGGAGTGCAGATCCTCCAACATTCTTTCATTTATTATATAAACGCCGCTGTCTATAGGTTTTATGAGGCCGCCTCGGCCTGCGATGGCATCAATGGATTTTATATCGATTCCGGATTCTTCCATGGCATCAAGAATACAGGTGCGCCGCATTTCCTTCTGATCCAGTATATTGCTGCCACTTGGCGTTAATGCAGAATCATGCCGGATTTTTCTATATAATACACACTCTTCATCATCGTATAACGCGAACTTGGTGGAGCCAGAACCGGGATTGATGGCCAAAATCCGGAAAACCCCGGCCTTCTTTGGCGGCGCTTTTGCCGCGGGAGTATCCGGCTTTTCCGCTTTTGTCTGTTCCTGCGGACGGCGGCGTATGATCTTTTCGCCGTTCACCATCATACTGATGCTGAGTACGCAGCCCAGATTGAGGATATGATCCATTACCTGCGCAAGTTTGGTATGCGTGCCCTCAATATCAATTTCCATTAAGGAAGTCTTTGGTTTTTTTGCCAAAGAATCGGCGGAACCAGTTCCGGCTATATCCGCTGTAGCTGTTTTTTCATCTTCATCAACAGTTAAACGCTTTATGTTCCAGCCTTCGCGCCGTATGTGCCCTGCCACTCTGCCCAGTACACCAGGCTCATTCAAAACTACAAGTTCTACACGTTCAGTCTTTTTTGTTGTCATGATTCATTTTATCATGAACCGGTAATGGTTTCCACCAATATTTGAAATTCATCGCGCTCTTTCCGCGTAAGGGGGTCGGCGGAATACAAGGCCTTTTCAAACAGTTCCCCAGCGCGGAGTATGGCCGGATTTATGTCTGTCTCTGGCGTTTGCATTTCATCAGTGCTTGTTTCATTGACTGTAATGGCAAGAACGCGGCAGTATTCCAAAGGGGCGTAGCTTGGCCTCCAACTCACTCTGAGGACTTCCTGACCCCAATAGATTAGGCGGGCAAAGAGGCTAATACTGTGGCGCAAATCCCTCTTCTTTGCGGCGCTGTAACCTGCAAGAATGTCTGCCTCTAGATCGCGCAGGGCATCGGCATTGGGAATTTTGCGTCCTCCTGTTCCTTCTCTTAAAGAGCGAATAAAATATTTGAAGCCCAAGGCAAGGGATTTTAGCCATTTTTTTAGATTTTGTAATAATATTCTGGGCAATGATTTAATTCCCATAGAAAGCTTGGAACGGCGCAACAGAGGATTAATCATAAACCAGATAAAGAGCGCTGCCACCAGTGCTATGACAAAATACTTTAGGTAATCCCAGAAAGGAGACGGCTTGGATTCACCCATCATTTGCGTTAATTCACTGGGAAGGCCCTGGGCAGGAGGCTGTGTAAATATCGGCTCCGGAAGAGGAGGGGGTTCCGAAGGAGGTGCTAGAAAAAGCCCTTCAAGGAATGCAAGCAGGCGGCGGAACAAATTTGTTATAAGTTCAAAGGGCAAAAGGCTCTTGTCAGAAGAAAATAGAAACCCCATAAAGGCTGATGCGAGTACAGCAATTGCCCCGGCCATTAGGGCTTTGGGACGGGAAGTAAAAACCAGGCCCTCTGCGGCAAAAGCGTACTCTCTTCGCAAAAAACACAAAAAGCCTATAATAAGAACCCCAGCTATAAAATACAGCACAAAAGAAATTGCCAGACCCGTGCTTAAAGTCATGCCTGCAAAGCTGCATATCAAGAACAGGACAAAAGGTATAACAAAAAAAGCCCTGTAATAGGTAAAAAGTTTTTTCATGGCACTGTCGGTTTCGCTCATGATGCCTGCGTGTTCCAGCATTATCTGACGAAGTTTTTCACCTTCATATATGCGGGTATAGGATACAAAAATTTCCTGCCCTTCAAAGACCCTTTTTACGCTAAGAACCGGAAACCAGATTACAAGGGCGATAAGGCTGCAAGGCATATTGTATAGCGAAGGTATAAACCGCGTCGTTAAAGGAATGCCAAACCGGAAAAGGGAACTTATGCCGTACACCGCGATGACTATCAGTATTGAGCCCCGGATATTTGCTTCTGTATGATCCGCTTTGCTCTTTTTAACTGCAGCCCAGTAAAGGGAAGCTACTATTCCGCTAACTAGCGCGGAGCAGAACCAAAAAAACTGCGGTACTGGGGTAAATAGCTCAAGCAGAAAAATTAGTGATGGCAGGACTCCGAACATAACCGATACAGGTATATAAATTGAAAGCAGAGCATAAAAAGGACTTTGAATTGTAAGAATGTTTCCGGAATAATCCGGCGTAATAATATCAAGCGATTCAGAGGATTTCATAGCCTCTTTCCTTTATCTGGTAACGGTGTTTCGCAAAAGGCAGTGTTGTTTCATCTATCATAAGATATTCCATAGAGATATACGATTTTCTCATTCCTTCGATTAGCCTTACTTCATCATTATTCAGAGAAGGGCCTGCGTAAATTAATCGAGTGCCAAAGGGGAGTGTCTTAATTTTTTCGAGTAACGCGGTAATACTGCCCCTTATCTGGGGCTGTTCTTCGTCCTGATTTATTTTTCTGCGTTCCAGAACCGTTAGCCGTTCCAGAATGGGTATAAGGGTAAAGGCCGCCGGATCAATAATTTCTCCGGCTAGGAACCCAGCAGTATGAAGTATGAAGCCCAGGGCCTGGCGTTCCCTTGAAGCCATGACGCAAAGGCTTGCGGCACATTCAATTATCCGCTCCAGATAAAACTCCCGGTTTCTTGCCGGATACTCAGCAGGGTCAGCGTTCAGAAAAACCATCAAGGGATAGGAAAGGGAAGCCTCGTACTCGTTGACCATTAAATTAAGGCTGCCGTCTTGCGTCATTCTGGCGCTGGCCTTCCAGTTTATGCGGCGCAGTTCGTCTCCACCGCTGTATTCGCGTATCGATCTGCGGCGAGTCAGATCCTCGTTAAAAGGATTGGAACTGATAAGAACGCCAAGGGGGATTCCCCCTGGAGCTTTAATATTGACATAGCCGGGCGCGGGGTATACAAACAGTTTGCATTTTTCCTGCGAAATAACGGTAAAAGGAAAAAGCCCCAAAGGATCGGCACAGCGGATCTGCGCCGGCCCCAGCATAAACAAACCCCTAAAAGTGCCAAAGCCCTGCCATCTAAGGACGCGGCTTCTCCTGCCTCCAAGAGTGCCAAGGCTTTTATTTTCCTTAAAAACCGGCAACATTCCGGGCGAATCGGAAGCGGCAAGCATAAAGGCTGGAATTTTGCCGTGATTTTCCACAACCAGTTCCACATCGATCCATTCATGGCGAAAGCCCCTGAGCTCAGAGTCGCGGCGTATTATGCGCAAATGCCGGATCAGGTATTCGCTGTAGAGCCGGGAAGAAAGAATAATGAAAATTAAAAAAAGGCAAATGAACTGAAGAGGCTGCCAGGCGGTAAAGATGAAAACAAGAATAAAAATCGGAATTCCGGCAAAAAATAACCTTTCCCCCTGTATTCTAACAGAGGCCCAGTTTTGAAGTCTCACAGGGCAGCCCGGTATTCTGGCATGGGGACGCTATCCAATATGGAAGCTATGATCCTGTCTGGCTTGACGCCCCGAACCAGGGCTTCCGAAGAGAGGAGCAGGCGCTGGCGAAAAACAGGAGGCGCCATTTCTTTGATATCCGTTGGGCTGACAAAATCCCTGCCCCGTAGGCTCGCCAGCGCTTGGCTGGCGCGGTACAGGGCAAGACTGCCCCTGGGCGAAATCCCGGCCCGAAGGCTGTTGTCCTCGCGGGTGGCTGCTATCAGGGAAAGAAGGTAATTCCTCACCTGGGGATCAACATGGACACGGGTTACTTCTTCCTGAAAAGAAACGACATCAGCAGCAGAAGCCACGGGCTTCAAATCCGTTACCGGATGGGTGATGCGCCTCTGGCTTTCCAACATCTTCGCTTCTGAATCCTGATCCGGATAACCGATTTTAAGTGAAAGGAGAAACCGATCCTTTTGGGCTTCTGGCAGGGGAAAGGTTCCTTCGTATTCTATTGGGTTTTGCGTTGCCATTACGATGAAGGGCTCAGGTAGATTTATACGGCTGCCGTCTACGGATATTTGCCCTTCTGCCATGGCTTCCAGCAGGGCCGATT
This sequence comes from Treponema sp., assembly GCA_031254385.1. The sequence goes on from JAIRUO010000158.1 coordinate 5,926, forward strand.
GGGTACGGGGAGTTGCCCGGTTAATTTCGTCTACCAGGACAAACTGATTTACTATGGGGCCTTTTCTGTATACAAACTGCCCCTCATTCTGACGCCAGACCGAGACCCCCAGTATATCAGCAGGCAAGAGGTCGGGAGTGCATTGGACACGGCTAAAGCTTAAGTCCAAGCTTGCGGCAAAGGCCCGTGCAAGAATGGTTTTGCCTGTACCCGGAACATCTTCCAAAAGAACATGCCCCCGCGCCAGAAAAGCCGCAAGGAGCATATCTATTACGGCGGTCTTTCCCAAAAAAACTTTTTCAATATTAGACCGGATTAAGGCCGCGAACTGCTGCGCGGCAACAGATTTGTCTTTTTCCATAGGGAAATTATAACAGGAATCTGCATTTTATTCAGCAAGAAAGACTTTTTTTTTATTATTTCACACAAAGGCGCCTTAGTGCCTTTGTGTGAACCTCTTCTTCTTCTATTTGCCGCCGAAAATAGGACGCCGCGACCAGGCCCAGTCTCTCACTTTTGAGTCAGGCCGGAAGGAGATACTCAGTTCCAGCACGGCAGCGGAACGCTGGCCCGGCTCGTAGCCGAATTCTTTACCGTAATAGGCCAGATCGATTTTTAACCAGCCAAGGTGAACGCCGATACCAGCGGCAGGAAGCATTTCGTTTATGCCTACGCGGGCATATAGAAATTTAAAAAAGGTTACCTGAGCGCCAAGGCTGAAATCCAGCATGAAATTCCTGGTGTTTAGGTAATCGCCCTGCTTAAACATGTTCATAATATTATGCCAGTCTGCGGCAACAGCAAGATTCATAAAGCCAAACAGTTTTAATTCATAAGCCACGCCCAAATTCATGGTAAAGGGGAAGTAATATTGGTTAGTATCAGGTTCACCCAATAAATTATAAACTACCCGCCCCATGGAAAAAATATCGTTAAAGGTAAAACCGGCTCTAAGCCCGCCCCATCGGAACATAAAACCTAAGTCAAGCGCCCCTCCTGCAATAACGGGGACATTAAGCCCACCCATTAAGTCAGTGCTGGCAAGGCTGCTAATTTCTACAGGATCTGTAGACAACAAGGCACGGGCAAAGGGTTTTAGGGTAACGCCCGCATCCAGAGTCATGCCTCCAAAGTCGAAAACCTTAAAGCCAAACCCTATGGGAAGCATTATATCTTCGTAGGCATCCACTATTAGTGTGGTTCCGTCAATAGTAACATTTGCATAAGTGCGGTTCCAAAGACCGAACCCAAAACCGTTGGCAACCCAGGCAATGGAAAGGGGGAGTTCGTTTATCGAAAGGCCCAAGACAATCCGCCCATTCTGATCACTCAGGATTTGCGCCATATCTCCTAGAGCGCTGGCGTCTCCTTTTATCATACTCATGACAGGCTTAATCAGGCCAAAAGTAGCTTGGGGGCTAAAAACCGAGGCAGACACGGAAAAAATGCTGTTTTGATTGGTCCGCACTATGGCGGCAGGGTTTACCAGGAGGGAGAACACATTATCCGTATAGGCAATGTGATGCCCGCCGAATCCGCTTGCCGATGCAGTAGGCATGGAAAGGCTGGGCATAGCGACTTTATCCTGCGCAAAAACAGGAAGAACCAGAACCGCCATCAGAAATATTGAAAGTATCGCTCTATGTTTCATTTTTTGCTCCTTAGTTTATGCCCATAATTGCACTTTTTAGCGCGCTGGTGATGGGGTTTTCATCGGCCTTACTGCTAAAAGGAGAAGTGGTGAGAAGGTTGAGGTAAGCCGCCAGTGCGATTTGATTAGGGCTAGCTCCAGTTGCAACTGTAACCTTTTTAGTTGCACCGCTACCGCTGGTACCAAAGTAGGTAATATTGGTAATCAGGTTTTCCCAGTTACCGCTATTGACATTAGCAGTTACACCTACAATTTCTGCCATGACCAGTAACAGTATGGCATCCGCAGCATCTGCGGGTTCAACAACAGCTATATAATTAGGGTTAAATGTGACAGTTCCAATAACAGGGTTTATAGCATTACAATCCTTTAACAATTGCGCGAGTTCATTCGCAGCCGCTGGGCCACCGTTAGCATTGAAATCCGACAGCACACCGTTAACTACCTTGCTTATGGCTGACTCGTCACCATCCATTATATCTGTCAGCGCACTTGTGGCATGGGAAAGTATGGAAGCCCCCAGGCCAACGGATTGCGATGAGAGCTTTACCCTGCCAGCCAGGAGTTTTGCATTACCTGCGTTTAGAGGTTGATTCTTTAGGGTTGAGTCTATTTTCTTGTTTACTGCCGCAGCTAAAGCCGGGTTCCCCACGGATCTGGCGACCCATTCATCAATATTTCCGGCGTTTACATTGATTTTGGCAAGGTCGTACTCCCGAGGCTTCCCAAAACTGTTGCTAAAAAATGAGTCACAGGCAGAAAAACTTAGGGAAAAAACCGAGATAGCCAGGAAGGCTAAAAAAGCTCTTTTCATCATAACCTCTCTCCTTATGCCAGGAAAACACATACTTTCCCAGTATAAAGTAAATATACAGCTAATAGATAAGTTTTTCAATATATTGGCAAGGAATTTATTGTTTTATTACGATTTTTCTGGCAAAGAAGGGTTCGCGGCGGGGAAAATACGCCTTGTTTATTTAGTCATGGTATAGTAAACTATTGAACCATTATGGCTATAGGAGCGCTAATTAATGGCGTTGCATACATTTAAAAGAGGATTAAAATTAGATCCCCATAAACATGCCACTGAGGGCAAGGCTATAGAAATTGTGCCTTCGCCAAAACAGGTAACAATTCCTATCAACCAGCATTTTGGCGCGCCTGATAAGTGCATTGTAAATACAGGCGACCAGGTCAAGCGGGGGCAGAAGATAGCAGAAGGTGCCGCACCCGGCCCAATGACCGTGCCGGTTCACGCTTCTGTCTGCGGGCTGGTAAAAAAAATTGAGCCCAGGCTCCTGCCCAATAATAGCGAAGGGCTCTGCGTCATTATCGAAGCGGACGGGACAGACGAGACTGACTTTTTGCCGCCCCTTGATCCCTTCAACTGCACAAAAGAAGAAGCCATTCAGCGCATCCGTGATGCGGGGATTATAGGTATGGGAGGGGCCGGTTTTCCAACCCATGTTAAGTTTAACCCCCCGCCGGGCAAAACCATTGACCTAATTATAGCCAACGGCGCTGAGTGCGAGCCCTACCTTACCACCGACGAAGCGGTAATGGCCGAAAAAGCCGATGTCCTTATCCAGGGGCTCAGCATGGTAATGAAGATTACCGGAGTCAAAAAAGCCATAATTGGGCTTGAAGCCAACAAAGCCAAACTCAT
>JAIRUO010000175.1 GCA_031254385.1 Treponema sp.
AACCACTACAACATTAATAGTTAATTCATGCCTGGTTGGGGTATATGGCCTTCCTGCGACCTCTGCTAACCTAGAATAAAGGACAAACGTCATTGGGAAATAAAAGCCTCCGAGCCAAATAAAAGCGTTAACCCAAAAAAGTTGTTATGCAGGAGAGCGGGGAGGACATATACCCCAACCAGGATATATAAACTTTTGTATTTTGCAGTTTGTGAAATTTTGTATTATATAAACCGCTAAACTGGCAATTTCTGCACATCCACTCCAAAAGCCTTGGCTGCCTTTTCTGCGTCCTTGGTGCCGGTGATGATAACAGGCCAGTGAGCATCTGCGCAGGAGGAGGCCAGACGAGTTAGAACTTGGGCAATGTCGTCTTCTTTGATGTTAATCATAGCCTTTAAACGCCGGGCGCGGTGCCTGTCCTCTACTCCGTAGAGCAGGCGGAGAAAGTCTACCTGGCTTTTTTCTGCGCTGGTCTTGGGCCGGATCTCCCTGGAATAGGAGCCTATTAGCGCTTTTTCCAGGTTTTCTCCCTTGTAGCCGTCAAAGGTCTTTAAGATAGACTTAAAGGCATCGATAGATCGCATGGGGTTGGGATCCCTGTAGGTTGCAAATGCAAAAGTGTTTTCGAGCAGATCAGGACTGGCAAAAGCGCCATAAGCGCCGCCCTTCATGCGTATCTCTTCCCAAAGAGCGCCTGTGGAAAACAGGTGCGAAAGAACCAGTTCCGCTGCTTGGCTGTCCGACCCAAAGGGCGAACCTGGAAGCGTCATACCCGCAAAACCAATCTGCAATGAAGGAGAAGCAAAGATTTCCGGCTTGGAACCGGACGCTGGGGACTTGCAGTCCGGGGACCTGCGGTCCCTCAACGGATTTTTTATCAATGGACTTCCAGTCAACGGACCTCCGGCCCGAGGAGGCCCCATGTAGCTAAAACGGTCTGCTACTTCTTTTAGGCTTGTTTGAATTGAGGCGGCGTTTCCGCAAAGGTTCACGATTAGCCCCTCACGAATCAATATATCCCTGATTGACACAAGCATTTTTGCAATTTCCTGAGTGTCAAGTTCTACGAGTTTGTGAATAAACATTAGCTGATCCAGGCCGCTCCAGCTTTCTTCAACCTGGTTTGAACGGGTAAAATTCCTTCCTGATCGGCTGCGCACAAAACTATGACCAGAGGGCGCAAGGCTTGAATCTATATGATTTTTTGCTTCTAGTACTAAATCCCGGATGCGCCTTAAATCTGAAAAATCCGCTTCTATGATCATCCTATGGGCAAGATCAAGGGAAGCTCCGGTTTTTTCATCAAGGGCTTTTAAGCGGTAAATTATCCAGTCACGGCCGCATAAATCAAAAGCGCGGGATGGGAACGCCACAGGCCCAGAAGAAGGAACCGACGAACCGGTATGCAGCATGGCATGAAAATCGCCGGCAGTGCGGGCAAGAAGGCTCGAAACTTCGCCGTAATCCATGCCCGGAAGCCCCATACTCACAATAGCCCTGGAAAAAAAAGGAAGCCAGAGGTACTCTTCCTTGCTAAAATTATCCACAGGAAATGCCAGATCAACATAGCTGATGCCGTTGGTATACAGGGCATGGCCCAGAGCAGGAACCCCTTTGGCATCCAAGTATTCACGGTCAATCAATTCAATTTCTGCAGAAAGATCCTTGCGCGAAAGGTGGGGTATGGAGGCAAGCGCTTCAGGGCTGTCCGGCTCATCCTGGATCTGTTTCAATTTTAAGCTTTTTTCTTTCAGGGCTTTTTTATCGCTTTCCGAAAGCATTGCTTCTTTTTGCGCTAGAAATTCTGCGAGCTTTGCCTCCTTTTTTTCAAGAAAGTCCTTTTCTGGCTTAACAATTACCAGCGCCCGGTGAGGGTTATCCAGAAAATACTTTTGGATGACTGTTTCAAAAAACCTGGGATTTTTTACCAGTCGCTGCTTAAGCCCGTCAAAGAGCGGCGCAAAGAGCAGGCTGTCCCAGGGTTTCCCACCGTGAAGCCAGCAGCGTAGGGATCTTCGCATCCAGACCAGAGAAAAAGGGCCGCCAGAACGCCTGATTTCCCTGTGGGAAAATTCCATGGAAAGAAGCGCCGCTTCCACTTCCTCTTTGGGAATTCCCTTTTCCACAAGACCGCGCAGGGTATCAAAAATAAGGGCTTCAACTTTTTTATGATCAGCGGCTTTTACTCCCTTAAGCCCCACGGTAAACACGGTTTCCCGGATTTCCCCCTCAAGGCCAGATACCGGAGTAAGATCCTCCCCAAGGCCGGAGTCAATAAGGGCCCTGGTCAAGGGCGAACCATCATGACCCAAGAGGGTTTCTGTAAGGGCCGCAAGGTCAATGGTCTCCTGGGTATCAGTAGCATCGCCGCAGAGGAAAGAGACAAATACCGTGGATTTTTGTTCGCCCGCGGGGCAGGCTACATTAATAGTCTGGTCTTTTGTCCAGCGCTTCGCCTTGCCAATAGGATTCACGGCTTTGCCCGGCGCAAGAATAGAGAAGAATTTTTCGTTCAAAAAAGCAAGCTGCTTTTCCGTGGGGATATTCCCGGCCAGGAAGATACGGCAGTTTGCAGGGGAGTAGCAGGACTTATGATATTCCTTGAGCCCTTCCCAGGTTAATTGAGGGATACAGTCAGGATCGCCCCCGGATTCAAGGGCATAAGGAGTATCAGGAAGCACGGCCTTAATCGACCAGAGGCCGGCGTATGCGTCAAGGGAGGAATATGACCCTTTCATCTCGTTGTAAACAACGCCTGACATCTTAAGGCCGGAAGCTTTTTCATCGCCGGATTCGGCGTTGCCTGATTCGCCGAATTCCAAGTGGTGGGCCTCTTGCATAAAGGTCCATTCTGAAATAAGAGGCCGGAACACCGCATCTCCGTAAACCGCCATCAGATTAAAATAATCTTTATCATTGATAGAACTGGCAGGGTAAAGGGTCTTGTCCGGAAAGGTCCAGGCGTTCAAAAAAGTCTGAAGACTCCCCTGCGCCAGAACAAGAAATGCGTCTTTGAGGGGATAATTTTCTGAGCCGCATAGAACAGAGTGTTCCAGTATGTGCGATACGCCAGTAGAATCTTCTGGAACCGTGGTAAAGGCAAAAGAAAAAAGATTTTCAGTATCATCATTATATATATGAAAAACCTCTGCTCCGCTTATTGTATGCTTTGCCCAGATACCGTCTGCTTCTAGCTCACCTAACTCAATAATCTCCAAAATCTCAAATCCGGAGTCTGTTATTTGTCCTTTCTTTAAAGCTGTTTTCATGAGTACATCATTATGGTTAGTTGACAATCATGCAAGAGGGGAACCAGATATCATTGATACGACAAGGCTGCGCGGTGCAGTTAAGTACACAAACCCCTTTATTAATTAAAAAACTCCTAAAAAAATGAATAAAATACAGTTTTTGGATATTTTTTATTGGGAACATTTTGTAAAAATCTTTAAATTTTATAGTGTATAGGAGTATAAAATATTATGAGCGGTGATTTAACAACAAGCCTGGCTCAAGAAACCGTTATTAACCGAAGGGAAATCGAACCCCTTTTTTTGGAAGCCCAACAATTAATGGAATGGTACGAAAAAGCTTCGGGATGCGAAACTCTAATACATAATGCAGACGGTTCTTCCGTTAGCCAGGCAAACAGGAGAAAATCTCTTAGTTTTTGCGTGCTTTGCAGGTCCTGTTCTTCCGGCTCATCAGATACCTGCAATGAAGATGAATGCCCCTGTGCGCAATTGCACAAGGAAGCCCAATTAAAGGCAGAACGAGGAGGAGTATACGTATATGCCTGCAAGCTAGGGTTCAGTTACTGGACCAGTCCCCTGTATGCGGGATTCCGCTACGCCGGTTCGCTGGTGTCGGGCCAAGTTCTGGCAGTTTCAAGGAAAGAGGCAATGGAACGCTTCAAGGCATCCTTTGGAATACCCAAAGAAAAAATAAGCAGCCTGCTATCAGCGGTTCCAGAAAAAACCCACGAAGAAATCCACGCCCTGGCTGGACTGCTTATGATCTGCGCGGGGAAACTTTCCATATACCCCAGGAATAATGCTCCAACCATACAAAGGACCTCCGGGAAAAAGTCAACTGAAAAAACGACGGAAACTGTCCAGGAAAACAGGGACAAAAGCCGGGCGCTGTTTCAGGAAAAAGAGCGAACCCTTCTGGCGGCATTGCGCCGTGGGGACATGAAGGCTGTTCAGAAATCCCTTGATGAGCTTTTGGACATGGTTCAAAAAACCGGCAATATGGACTTTATCGCAATAAAGTACAAGTTCATAGAGCAGGCAGCCTCTCTTTCAAGGTCAGCAGGAAATCCCGGAAATATCGAAAACCATAGCCGTTGTCTGGGGCGTATTCAGGACTCGGCGAATATGGAAGAACTCAGGGAAAACCTGCGGCTCTATATCGAATACATAGGAACCGAAATTTTCTCTTTCCGGGGACTGCGTCATGCTTGCGCTCTTCGCAAAGCGGAACGGTTTATATGGAGCAATTACACGCGCAAAATCAGCCTTGGCGAAATAGCCGCGGCTTCTGGACTATCGGCCCCCTACTTTAGCTCCATCTTTAAGGAGGAAAGAGGCATAAACCTATCTTCATATCTTAATCAGCTCCGAGTGGAAAAGGCTGCCGGCCTTTTAGAAGAAACCGGCTTTTCCCTTGCGCAAATTGCGGAAGCCTGCGGTTTTGAAGATCAGAACTGGTTTTCAAAAATTTTTAAAAGCCGCATGGGCATGAGTCCAGGCAAATTCAGGGAACAGGGGAACAAAAAAATTCAAAAGGAAGAATAAAATGAAAGGTCAAAAAAGCATCACAGAAACTCAGCAGCGGACGGACCCTCTTTTGTTAAAGGCCCGTCACATTCTAGCTTCCTATACCAGGTCTACCGGCACGATGGTTGGCATCCTGGATCACAACGGTCAAATTCCGGAGGCTCTTGACGATGTAGTAAATGACAGAAACATCTGTCTTTACTGCATGAAATGCCAATCAAACACAACAGTTACAAGAAGCTCGGATTTTAAGCTAAACCCTTGCGTAGAATTGCACAATGATGAAATGAAAAAGTCTCAATCATCAGGTGGAATCTCCACTTATATGTGCGATCTGGGTTTCATGTTCTGGACAAATCCGGTTTATTCGGGAAAGCATTCAATCGGATCCGTGATAGGTAGCGGCGTCCTGGGCGTAGATAGGGAGGAAACAGTCGAAAAGATGCTAAGCATGTGCAATGGCGCAGACAGCAGAGAGTACCTACAAAACCTTATCTCTATATTTCCCAAGGCTGCGCCAAAGCATGTCAGCGCCCTGTCCGAACTAATGTACATCTGCTCGGAATCTATCATGCATAACAATTCCAGTTTCTACGATACCTTAAAACGCAGGGCAGATCAGCAAAAAAAGCTTGTGGAAATAACGCGGGACTTGAGAAATAAATATAACGCAAGCCCTTTGCCCGAATACCCCATAGATAAAGAAAGGGCTTTTTTAGGAGCTATCCGCCACGGCAACTTGAAAAAGGGGCTTTTGTACCTAGATGAGCTATTGGGCATACTCCTTTTTACCTATCCTGGAGATTTTAAGAACATACAACTGCGCATACTAGAGTTGGCGCTTATGCTTACCCAGACAGAAAATGCGTCGCGGAATATTTCGGAAATATTTTCCAATGCCAGCCGTCAGTTTTTAAAGGCCATAGAAGAAGCAGAAAATCCAGAAGACCTCGTTGACGCCATTCACCTGATGACCAGGTATCTTGCTGAAACCGCCTTTTCCTTCCAGGGTATACGCCACGGATCGGCATTAAAAAAGGCCGACCAGTACATTAAGGACAATTTTGCCCGGAAGATCAGCCTTGAAGAAATTGCCGCTGCCTCCGGTCTTTCGGCACCTTATTTTAGTACCATCTTCAAGGATGAAATGGGAGAAAGCCTTTCCGGCTATCTCAACCGCCTACGCGTGGAAAAGGCCGCCTGTTTATTGGCAGAGACGGAAATGCCCCTTAGCGAAATTACCCATTCCTGCGGATTTGGAGATCAGAGCTGGTTCTCAAAAATATTTAAAATATACGCCGGGGTAAAACCCAATGAGTTCCGGCAGAAAAGAAGAGCCAGGCATTTGGACTTTCCCGCAAGCAAGTTCTCCAAAGAATATATGGCCCTGGTGCGGCATGACAACCATTAACGAATAAAGGCCGTCCGAAAGGACGGCCTTTAAACTTTATTAACTTGATTTTAAAATGCAGCCCCTAAAACCGCATTACTTCTCCGCAGCCGCGTCAAGTTCCGCGAGGATGGAAAGTTCTGTTTCCTTATCAAAATACCTAGCCTTTTCAAGCGTGGGCGTAAAGTTGGCTACATCGCCTACCTTAAACGTATAATGAGGTTCAGTCCTTGCCACCAGGGAGGAATGAGTGGGGGTAGAAATCCAGAGGTGAATGTCAGCGCCCAAAGGTTCAACAACCGTGATCTTTACGGGGATGTTATTCTGAGCAGCAGGTTTTTCAGTGTAGGAAAGATCTTCGGGCCTGATTCCAAAAGAAATTTCCTTGCCAACATATTTCTTGATATACTGTACATGATC
>JAIRUO010000207.1 GCA_031254385.1 Treponema sp.
CCAATGACGGTATCATCCACAAGCCCCTGTATTATTTCTGCCGTAAAACATGAGCCTTTATTGTATTCGCTTTCTACAGTGATACTGCCGCCCATCATCTGGACAATTTGTTTGGTAATGGCTAAGCCCAGGCCGGTTCCTTCGATTCTCCGATCCGCCTCGGTTTCAATCTGGGTGTAATTTTCGAACAGTTTGCCCATGTCTTCCGTGCGTATGCCGATACCGGTGTCGCGTACTGAAAAGCGAAGGAGCGCAGGAGAATGAGGAATTAGGAATGGGGAATTAGGAATGGGGATTTTTTCCCATGCGATGTTAAGGGTTATGGTTCCTTCTTCGGTGTACTTAATCGCGTTTGAAAGAAGGTTGTTCAGCATTTGCTTGACCCGCAGATCGTCCCCCACAAGACGCGCCGGAAAATCTCCGCCTATTTCCGTAACAAAATTTATGGGCTTTGAATCGATGCGCACTACGTTGAGGTTCACCGTGTCGTTTAACAGCGATGCCGTCTCGTATGTAACGGGACTCAACTCAAAACTTCCCGCTTCGATTTTGGAAATATCCAGAATGTCGCCGATAATCCCCAAAAGCGTGGACCCGGATTGCTGTATTTGCGCGATATTCTCCCTGCTGGAATCGGGCAGCCTTTCTCGTAACTCTATCTCCGAAAGACCGATGACCGTATTAAGGGGCGTGCGTATCTCGTGGCTCATGGTGGCAAGGAACTCGCTCTTTGCGCGTGATGCCTTGACCGCTATCCTTGTCTGCTCCTCCAGTTCCAGCGTGCGCTCGCGTACGGCCGTTTCCAGTCCGGAATGTGATTGTTCCAGTTGTTTGTACATTCCGCTGAAACGGCCAGCCAGGGCGAAGGTCATTCCTATATGAACCACAAAGTTACTGAATGGGAAAAGACTGTAGGATAAATGGAAAAACAGAACATCAAGTATATCAAAAGCCGCGCAGAAGAAAACCGCAAGGGTACCGACAATAATATTGATAATGAGAGTACTGGAAACATCATCGCTAGTTCTGATTCTCTTCTTGTCAAATAAATAAAAATAGATAATATCATAAATGATAACGTATGGATAATGAATTAGAATGGTATAGATATTAAATACGACTATTACATCTTCCCGGTATTGTGCGGGAAAGAACATTTGAGTAAGGGTAAAATAAAGACTGACCGCCAGAAAAACCCAGGTCGGTTTTGTTACTCTTCCCCTGCCCAAGTTTTCGATAAACATAAAGAAGAGGGGCATCATCATCATTAAAGAACCGAATTCCATGCTCAGTGTAATTTCCGAATTGGGAATCAGGTGCCTAAGCAAACCGTGCCTTGTGGCAACAAACATACAAATTAGAATCGAGTAAATTCCAAAGTAGAGGTTGAAAATCTCATCTTTTTTTCTGAGGGAAAGGAAGATTGCCAAATAATAAACGCCGGTAAAGCCGAATATGCCGCACAGGAGAATGAGCGGGAGTTTGTTTTGCCGCTGTTCAATAAGCTGGTAATCATCCATATAATGAGGCGCGTTATAGGAGAGCCCGGTCATCAGGTGGGTAGGGTCGCCAATTATCCGCAGGGCGAGGATATTGGTTCCTGGGACAATAAAAGTCCTGTCTATGGGGAAATAGACACTTCGCCATGTACGGCGTTCGTTGATTTGCCCGGATTCTTTCAGGTGTATTTCTGAAAGGACAGATACCCCATTAAAAAATATTTCCCAATTCTCCCCGATATAGGCAAGAAAAATCCCTGGTATGAGTGCGGGGTTAGCGTCCAGAAAAGACATGGCTGTATCGTCCAATGAAACTGGAATAATAATAGTATATTCCTGCGCATCTATTTTTTTGGGCGATAAAAACGGACGTTTAGGTAAATCCGGCAGAAGGGAATTTTTAACCCGCAGCGGCGTTGATGTAAAGCCCGTCCACACTCCGTTATTTACCGGAATTTGTATTTCCTGCGGAATTATGCGTATTTCTGCCGGGTCAAAACCCTGCCTTATGTAAGCGGGCTTTTCCATCAGGTTCTGGTAGAGTGGGCTGCTGCCGCCTTCTCGGACGGTTTTCTGCTCGTTCCAGGCAGAAAACATCACCAACGCCATAGCCGCCAGATAGAAGGCGGGAATAAGGATTTTTGAGAAATGTTGTTTTTCCACCGTAAATTTAATGATAATGGTTATTCAGTGCTTTGGTAAACCGTCTATTAATAATGAGGAATGAAACAAGAATAAATTAGGCGATCTTCAGCCTATCTTCTTCTTGCTCCAATACGGCAGAAAATCTTCTGGCCCGCAAATAATTGTTTTAAGCAACAGATCCGCGCCGGCCTCCAGCACAGGTTCCAGAACAGCACATTCATCTGCGCTAAAGTCGGAAAGCACCCAGTCAATTATTCCTTTGCCAGAACCTTGAGGCCCTCCCTGCCCGGGCAGGCGGTCGTCCGGCCGGCCTATGCCTATTCTAAGCCGCCAGAAATCCGCTGTACCAAAACTCCCCTTCATGGATCGCAGGCCGTTGTGGCCGCCCAGTCCCCCGTCGAATTTTAAAGAAATAGTCCCAAGGGGCAGTTCCAGTTCATCATGAATTACAATAATTTGCTCCGGCTTGATCTTGAAAAAAGTCGCCGCTGCAAAAACCGAATCGCCTGAGAGGTTCATGTAGGTTCCGGGCATTAGAAAATGGATTTTAGCGATGCTGCGATCTGCGGCAGAAGGCGGTGCGGCTGCTTCATCCGGGCAGAACGGAAGGAGCCTTTGCCCTTCCATATCCGCCCAAAGGCCCTTGAATTTTTTGCGCCATACAAGTTGGTCGTAAAAAGGGAGTTTTTGCGCAAGATGCCAGCCCGCGTTATGCCGGTTTCCTTTATACTCCGGCCCGGGATTTCCAAAAAAAGAGACTAGTTCAAGCATTTATTTCTTTTTTGAAGACTTTTTCCCCAATTCGCTTTTCTGCTGAATCACCTTTGATATAAGCCCATAAGCTTGGGCTTCTTCGGCGTTCATCCAATAGTCCCGGTCTGTATCCTTTTCCACCTGCTCAATGGGAAGGCCGGTTTCGTCCGCAATTAAATGGTTGATCTTCTCCCTAAGTTTGTCCAGCTCGCGGGCGTGGATTTCTATATCCGTTGCTACGCCCCGGATTCCAGACAGGGGCTGGTGGATAAGGTAATGGCTGTTGGGGAGCCCGACTCTGCGCTCTTTTGGACAGGCAAGCTGGATTATCGCGGCAGCGCTGGCCACAAGACCCATGCCAATAGTATAGACCGGCGCTTCCACAAAGCGGATCATGTCAAAAATGGCAAAGCCCGCATCAGCGTCCCCGCCGGGTGAATCAATAAAAATCTGTATGGCTTCCTTTCCCATATCATCAAGGAGCAGAAGCTGTTTTATGGTCTTTTCCGCAAGTTCCTTTCTAATTTCGCCGGAAATCAGGATATTGCGGGTCTTAAGCATTTTTTCCACCAGAGGGTCAGAGGCGGATTCTTTCGCCTTTACCTCGTCTTCCTCATCATCTTCATCATTCAATAAAATTCCATAGCGGCTCATAATAGTCTCCATAGGCATATTGTAGCATAAAGAGCGGTTAATTACAAATGCTAGTGTTCTGTAAAAAACAAATTACAAAATACAAAGTTTATTGTTATCCTGGTTGGGGTATATGTCCTCCCTACTCTCCTGCATAACAACTTTTTTGGGTTAACGCATTTGTTTGGTTCAGAGGCTTTTATTTCCCAATGACGTTTGTCCTTTATTCCAGGTTAGCAGAGGTCGCAGGGATGCCATATACCCCAACCAGGTACGAATTAACTCTCAATATTGTACTGTATATTTCTATAAACTAAAAACAACAGGCTCTATTACTATAGGGAGGGAAGGGAAACCCCTACCGGGGGCTTTCGGCGTGATTAGACATAGGCCATGCCAGAGCATGCGTAAAGAATGCCACGGCCGCTGAGCCCCCGGTAGGGGTTTCCCTTCCTTCCTGTGGGGTTGAGCTTGTTATATTTGGCCTAATGAATAATACAGAACACTAGGAAATAAAGGTCAAAGGCTCATCTTAAATACTGACTAAAAATATCATCCAGGGCAGAAATTAACTTGCTTTTTATATCTTTGGAAAGATGGGTAATCAGTTCCTTGCTGTCAGAAGGCACAAGATCGCCCTTAAAAAGTTCAAAAGCTTCCACTTCAAGTACGCTTGCTATCCGCGCCAAGATCTCCGCTTTTGGGTATTTTGTCCCTCGTTCAATGCTACTTAGAAAAATAATAGAAATGTTTGCCCTTTCGGCTAAAACGGCTTGAGTCAGCTTTTTGCGGGAACGCAGAAATTTGATGTTCTTCCCCAGAATGGCCTTTATAGCCTGCCCATCCATGCTTCATTCCTTTTAACCTACTTCTATTTAATTATAGGATATTTGAATTGACAAAAATCTATAAGGAATATACTATTCCTTAACGGAATATAAAATTTTATGTACTTGTAACTCAAATTCTAAGGAGAAAAAAATGAAGAAAATGTTAATTGTGATGCTTGCCCTCTTGCTGGCAAGCACGACCCTCTATGCCCAGAATTTTGCTGTTGGCGTACGGGGCGGAGTAGCTCTCGGGGTTCATCAAGAAGCAGATGCTTTTATGTTAGAGAGTGGTGATACTAAAGAACTTAAGATTAATCCCAATGCTGCTGTTTATGGGGCCTATATGTTTACCGGCAATATGGGGGTACAGCTTGAAGCCAATGTTATGATTAATCAGGGTACAAAATTCAGTAATTCTGGTATGACAGTAGAGATGACCTATACAAGCCTTGATATTCCCGTATTGTTCAGATTCAACTTTAGTTTTGGATTAGGGATCATGGCAGGGCCGCATATATCGATCCCACTTGGAAAGTTAAAGATGAAAGCGTCCAGTGGGTGGCTGTCGCTCTCAGGTGATGTTGGTGATATGACCGGGTTTAGCTTTGGGGCTACGGCCGGGCTGTTTTACGGATTCCCGCTTGGCCCTGGACGGCTTATTGCGGATCTTCGTTTCATCTTTGACTTTACAGCAGCAAAAGTGAAAGGTGGGGGCATAACTCTGGATTTTCTTAAACGCAGGGCACTGGCTTTAACAATAGGCTACGAATTCCGGTTCTAGTATAAAGAAAAAATAGTAGGAAATCGCATATTAACGTTGGTTCGGAAAGTCCAGCCTAAAACTCATCAAAAAAGCGTTCCTGAACTCGCTGTACTGCGGCGTTTTGATCTCTGGAAAGCGGAAACAAAGGCTGCACATTCTGAAAAAGAGTCCTTATTTGAGAAGCCAAAAGCGGCTTTTCAATTTTTACAAGGATGAGGAAATCATACATTTCGGGCTTGACCATAAAACCGTCGGCCTCTGGAAACATACGGAGCAGCCAGAAGTCTTCATCCCTTGATGCCCCTACCCAGACAGAATCAGAGGCCAGGCGGATGAGGGCTTCAAAATAAGCCCCGTATTCATAATCTGGGTAAGTTTGAGCCGCGGCAAGGAAATGTTTTTCAATCCTGACCGCCACAAGCCGGGCAAAGTCAAGATCGGGATTAAAGGCCGTCTTCCACTGTTCCAGGGCGCTAAAGTTGGTGCCTGTATTTTGGCTTACAAATACATAATAGCCTTCGTAGGCTTGCAGTATTTCAACAGCCTGATTGCCGCCCATAAGGTATGAGCTTACCCAAGGGGGAATCAGTCCTCCTTCGTCCTTATTCTGATAGTCCAGAATTTCCCAGGATGCAAGCCTGGGGTCTTCAATTTCTTCGACTCTCCCGGCAGTCCTTTGTTCGCGAGAAGAACTGGCGCAGCCGGAAGAAAATAACGCAGAAAAAAGAATTAACGTCGACATCAATGAAAAAAAAAGCAGGGCCATAAGCCAAGAAAAGCGCGTAACTAATTGTAATCTATTCATTAAAAAATACGCTGCCCGAATGTTTAAGAGAAACCATGACCAGATCGTTAAGAATCATTACGGGGAAAACGCCATCATTCCCCCCAAGCCGGAAGATTCCGTCTAAACTCTGCGAGTTGGAAAGGCTGATAACTTTTTCTATCTGCGGAACTAAATCACCTTTTAATCCAATAGTAAGGAATAGGCTGTTCTGCCTAAAAGTAAGATCCAGCAGAAGGGTGGTAAAAGAATCTCCTGATGGAGTCATCAAGCGGAATTGTTCTTCCTGGGCATCGGAGGCGAGAGTCAATACCAGTCTTTCTTCTTCTCTGGATAGAATTATATCAAGCTTCTGTTCCTTAAAACCAGCGCTAAAAAGCGTACCTTCATTTATTGAAATAAAATCAAGCACAAATAAAAGGCGATCATTTACATAATTAAGAGAAAAAGAAGGAAGTGCGTATATATTTTCTGGCCCAAGTCCAAGGCCGTAAACTTCGTTTGCAGGAAGCCAGCGGGGCGAATTTCCTTCATTCTCTATTCGCGTTAAGGCATTAGCTGTCTGGGGATTTTTTGAGTCAGAAAGAGTCCCTGAAAGCTGATAATCCCTGAGTATCGTCCCCTGGTAATTAGTTTCCACATAATCCAAAAAACCGGAAAGAGGCCGCGTAAATTCTCCGGCAGTAGAGATAGCCAGCGAAATTTCCCTGGATTTTCCGAGCAACATTCTGTCGGGTCTTCCGGAATCCACAGCTGATCTGTAATTATTGTGCAAAGGCGGAAAAGGAACCACATCTGCTCTTATATTCTGGAAACTAGTATAAGAAGGCGCTTTCCAGAGTATCTGATTTGCCCCCTGGGAAACTCTGCCCTCTGCTATACAGGTTTTTCCATTATACCAGACTATGTAGGGATCAAGCGCCTCTCCTGCGCTAATTGTGGCATTCAATAGCACCACTGTTTCTTGAGGAATAAGGTGGGGAGGAGACGCTATAGCAGGAAGATGTACGGAAATTTTGGTGATGTCATAATCTTCTCCGGCCAGATAATAAATATTTTTATCTGTTTTGGAAATCGTCCCTCTTCTGCCGTAAACCTGAAAGCTCATCACATAAGGGCCTGGCTCCAGATCTGCGGGCATAGAAAAGCGCGGGAAAATGCTGTCCATGCGTTCCATAAGGATAGAAATTTCCGGCTCTTCGTCTGTTCCGCCGTATATGTCAGTTTCCTCTGCCGAACCAAGCAGATAAAGAATTTGCCCGCCTGCCTGTGTCCCGTCGGCAGAGTTCAATGTTACGGTAAGGCCAATTACATCGGGATCGCCTCTTATGGATTGAACAAAATAAGGCTGTATACTTTCGCCCTGTTTTATCAAAGCATATTCATCAAGAGAAAGAGATACCCCTCTGGCAGAAACCTCATACATCCGGCTTAACGGAAGTATGGGCCTCATTTCTTCGCAGGCGCAAAAGAGGAGAACAATAAGAGTGCCAATAAAAACTGCTGGTTTCTTCAAACAACTAACTCTATTTTATAATATATCACATTAATGGTAGTATATCATATAAACGGAATATTTTCATCAAGGAATTTTTTATGAGGGCAACCAGGGCAATTATTCATACAGATCATTTTATAAGCAACCTGGAGACGATCCGAAGAAAAGTAGGGCCCCATCCTGCTATTTGCGCGGCTGTCAAAGCCGATGCCTACGGCCACGGGGCCTCTGCCATGTCCCGCTTAGCCCTGGAAGCCGGGGCCTCTTGCCTGGCCGTAGCAACGGTAAGCGAAGGCGCAGAACTCCGAAAACAGGGTATTAAGGCGAAAATACTCCTTTTGTCCCAGGCCCTACCCGAAGAAATAAATGAAATTGCGGAACTTTACTTAACCCCCCTTCTGGGCGACCGTGAGAGCCTGGCAGCCTTTCAAGCCTGTGTTTCCGCTCCACTGGAAGTCCACCTTAAAGTAGATACCGGCATGGGCAGACTGGGCTGCAGGCCAGAAGAGGCCGCCGAACTGGCGGTTTTTATACGTGAAAACAACAGGCTCCGGCTTGGCGGGATGGCTACCCATCTGTCTGTGGCTGATTACACTAATGCTGAAAACCTGGCCTATACCAAAAAGCAGATTGAATTATTCCGCAAAGCAGTGGAATCGGTCAGGGATGCAGGCGTTGATACCGGCCTTGTTCACGCTGCCAATTCGGGCGCTATCTGCTTTCACGAAGAAAGCTATTTTGACATGGTGCGCCCCGGCATCTTCCTCTACGGATATTCGCCTGCAGCTTCTTATCCCGGCGGCCTTATCGCAAAGCCGGTCATGGAACTGCGCAGCGCAATAACATTCATCAAAAAAGTACGCGCCGGTGAAGAAATATCCTATAGCCGTACTTGGAAGGCAGAAGAAGATACCTACATTGGAACCCTTCCCATAGGCTATGCTGACGGCCTTCCCCGGCGTCTCTCAAACAACCATTCTGTGCTTATCCGGGGCAAGCCCTATCCCCTGGTCGGCCGTTTCTGCATGGATCAGTGCATGGTCAACTTAGGCCCAGGCGGAGAAGTGCAGCGCTGGGACGAAGCCGTCATCTTTGGCCCCGGCTTTGAAACCGCAGAAGACATTGCGCGTAAAATTGGCGCTATTTCTTATGAGATACTTTGCTATGTTAATAAACGGGTTCCGAGGGTGTATAGCCCCTAGCCCCTAATCCCTTCTCTAATATTTTAACAATGTTGACAAAATTCCTGTTTCTTGCATGTGCCAACGGAGTAACTCCGTCTCTGTCCTGCAAATTGACATCTGCTCCGGCATCAACTAACAGGCGCACAATTTCTGTATGCCGCTCATCTCCGCCGCCCAATAAAATTGCTTCAAACAGGGCCGTCCACCCCATCCTGTTTACATGATTGACGCGTATATCTGTTTTCAAAAGCTCTTTTACAATTTCAACATGCCCACGGTCGGATGCCCGGATCAGTCCAGTTCCATTATCGCTGTCTGTGCTATGTACGTCTGCTCCGGCTTTGAGGCATTTCCTAAGCAGTTCTATATATCCATAGCCTTCCATGGTTGAAATCAAATACGCGCTTTGTATGGTATTGTCTTTCATATTTACATCCGCCCCAGCGGCTATCAGCAAATCCACAATTTCAAGCTGGTTCTTATAAGCGGCAGCCACAAGTGCACACCGGCCTTCCTTGTCCTGCGCATGGATATAAACGCCTTTCTTCAGCAATGATTTTACGGTTTCAAGGTCCCCTTTTTCTGCGGCGCTTATGAGTTGCAAACCGTCTTTTCTTTGTTCATCGGTATAAGTCATGGTATTAGTCTCCTTTTTAGGATATAGGATTTAGGATGTAGGATATAGGGTGTTTATCTCTATCCCCTATTCCCTAACCCCTAAATCCTATATCCTATCCTACATGAACCCCTGGTGGAAAGACCGTATCGTCTATCAAATATACCCTCGCAGCTTTCAGGACTCTACGGATTCTATAGAATCCGACGAAACCGCCGATGACGGCATAGGCGATATTATCGGAATCATCTCCAGGCTGGATGAAATCAAAGATCTGGGTGCGGGCATTATCTGGCTTTCGCCTGTGTACAAATCGCCGGATGCGGATAACGGCTACGATATTAGCGACTATTATTCCATTGATCCCAAATTCGGGACTATGGCTGATATGGAAAGGCTTTTTGCAGAAGCCGCAAAGCGCGACATAAAAATCATCATGGATCTGGTGATTAACCACACCTCCGATGAGCATGAATGGTTTCAAAAAAGCCGGGACCCTGCGAGCCCCTATCGTGATTACTATATTTGGCGGTCGCCACGGCAGGAAGGCGGAAAGAGGAGGCCCCCCAATAATTGGATAGGCTTCTTTATGGGCGAGGTCTGGGAGTATGACGAAAGAAGCGGCGAATACTATCTGCACCTTTTTGACAAAAAGCAGCCTGATCTTAACTATAAAAATCCAAAGGTAATCGAAGAAATAAAAAAGATACTCCGCTTCTGGCTGGATAAGGGCGCAGCGGGTTTCCGCTGCGATGTGATCAACATCCTCTACAAAACAAGCCTTGAGGATGGCAAGAAAAGCCTGGCCGTCCAGGGCATTGAACACTACAAGTGCCAGGAGGGGAACCACGCCATACTGCGGGAGTTGCGCCGGGACGTGCTGGATCATTACGACTGTTTTACCGTGGGCGAAACCGTGATGGTAGACCTAGACGAGGCAAAACTCCTCTGCGACGAAAGCCGTAGGGAACTGGATATGCTCTTTTACTTTGAACACCTTGAGGTAGATCGCCGAGTTGCCATGTACATCCCCAAAAAGTTCAGGGCCTCTAAGCTCCTTGAGGTTTTAACTAAGTGGCAGCGGGGCCTCCAGTGGAATGCGCTGTATCTGGAAAACCACGACCAGGCGCGGATTGTTTCCCACTTTGGTGCGGGAACCTGTACTCCCGATGGCAGGCCAAACAGATACTGGCGGCAGAGCGCAAAAATGCTGGCCCTTCTGGAACTGACGCTCCGGGGCACGCCATTTATTTTTCAGGGCCAGGAAATAGGCATGACCAATTTTGATTTTAAGAGCCTTGAAGAAGTCAACGATGTTATAAGCCACGGCCTGGATAAACTGATGAAGAAAATGCACATACCCGGTTTTTTGCGCTGGAAGTGGATCAAAGCCAGTTCCCGTGACAACGCAAGAACGCCGATGCAGTGGACTGCTGGCGAGAATGCGGGCTTTAGCAAGGCAAAGCCCTGGCTAGGTATAAACGCCAATTATAAGTACATTAATTACGAATCCCAAAAAAACGATCCCGCTTCGGTTTTGAATTTCTACAAGAGCCTTATAAAAAAAAAAAAAAAAACCGAATGTCTTAAATTTGGCGAGTTTGTGCCCCTCTACGCCGATGATCGCCTAATGCTTTATCGGCGCACATTAGGGAATGAATCTTATACGGTCGCGCTTAACTTTTCTTCATTCATAGCCAAACTGTCCCCCAAAGCCGCTCCATATTTGACCGGCGCGATACTTGTCTCTAGCGCAGATCGTACAGAACTGAACGGAACTTTGCTTCCCTGGGAAGGGGTTTTGTTGGAAGAACCGAGAGAGTTATAGCCTTTTTTACCAATTCGTTATTTTTAAGAACAGCTTTACCATTTCGCTCACCGGAACATCCATGTTATTCTTAAACCATTGCTGGATTAGACCGATGGAGCCATTCACCATAAAAACGGACGCGTACTCTTGTGTCTTTTCATCAAATCTGTCGGTTACATACTTCAATACTTCTTCCCGCCGGGTAAAACCAATTATTTTTTTTTGGAAATTGATGTCGCCGTTTTCGCTGAGGAGGCCCTGTATAGAGGGGCCGTTATCTGCAATATAGCGGAGCAGTTCCTCAAGCATACGCATAGTACCATCTCTGCTTATATCATCGTTGTATTTCTCAAGGAGTTTCTCTATGTTGACGATGGTTTCTTCCTGAATCTGCTGCAGCAAGTCGTATTGGTCTTTATAGTGAGCGTAGAAAGTTGACCTTGAGACATCGGCGCGCTCGCATATATCTTTGATGCTTATCCTTAAAATAGATTTTTCCTTCATCAGTTCGGCAAGACTGTCTCGCAACACCATTCTGGTATAGCGCGTCTTGCGGCTCTGCTGTAAATTGTCGTCTTTCATGGCAAATCCTTGGCATTCTTGGCACTATCGCTTTACGTTTTACCAAAATATATCCAAAACCGTACAAACACACAGCGTATTGTTCGATTCAGAATATATTGAATCATACTTGATGTTGTTTTCCGTATCTCAGTGTAGTATATCTTTGGGAAGAAGTCAACAAATTATGGAAAGAATATATAAACACCCTTGGATAATAACAATCGTCATGGCCGCAATCACCGTTTTTTTTGTGGCGCAGCTTCCCAAAGTTACCTTGGACAATAACAATATGCGTTTCTTGCCTGACGAAAATCAGGCCCGAATCACTGCCGAATTTATTGATAGCGAATTTGGCGGCCAGGTTGTTATTTTAATTGGGCTTGAGCGTCCCTACAGCACGGTTTTTGATAAGGGTTTTTTGCAGCAAATTCGGGAATTCTCACAGGCTGTCGAGCGTGTTGAATTGGTTAAATCCATCAATTCGATCATGTCAACGCAATATATTACGGGCGACAGCGAGAGCATTATTGTTTCGGATCTGGTGCCAGCCGATTTTTCAGGAACGCAGGAAGAGATTGCAGAACTAAGGCACCGCATCGCATCCTGGGATTTGTTCCGGGGTTCCCTTGTTTCTGATGATCTTTCTGCTACTCAGATTCTTATCACCCTGGACACGCTTAGTGTTGATGCTGCCAGTCCTGAAGTAACCCGTGCTTTCAATAAAATTCGGGATCTGGCTGGGGAAATATTTAACAAAAAAGCTAACGTCTATTTCGCCGGAATGACAGTCCTCAACGTGGTTATCAATGAATCAATTATTGCTGATAATTTGCTGCTTATGCCCATCGCCTTAATCTTATTGCTGGGGCTGCTGTTCTTTTCGTTTAAGCGTTTAATTTTTGTGGTTCTGCCGCTTCTAACTGCCATTATAGCTGTAGTCTGGACTCTTGGGCTGACAGGGCTGGTAGGAATGAAGCTATCGACAATAACAACCATTATGCCAATAATTCTGATTGCAGTCGGCCACGCCTATGGTATTCACATAATAACGCATTATGTGAAAGATACTCGCGAAAAGACGCTCACCCATGAAGAACATCAGATGGTCGTTATTGAACTTATTAAAAAAATGTTCAAGCCCGTATTTTTGGCAGCCCTTACTACTGTAACCGGGTTTATTTCGTTCTGTTTTACGCCCATCGTTCCGATGCGTGAATTTGGATACTGTACGAGCGCAGGAGTTCTTACCGTTTTTATTTTGACGATGTTTTTTGTTCCGGCTATGCTGCTGCTGCGCGGCCCCAGAGATTCGCAGTATCTACATGAATTACAAAACTCCAATGACCGGTTTAGCAATATTATTACCAAGTTTTTCCTTGGTATCGCAAAGCAAAGAAAATTTGTATTCATTTCTGCAATACTGATTTTAGGCATTTCATTATACGGAATTTCAAAGATTGTCGTTGATAATTCGGTAGTTGATTTTTTCCAACATGAAACTGACGTAAGCCGTTCAGACCGATTCATTAGGGAATATTTTGGCGGTTCAAAGGAATTAAATGTAGTTATACTGGCTGACACTACAGAAGAACTGCTGCACCCGGACGTATTATCGGCGGTAGACAGCCTTTCCAATTACTTAACCGAAAAGGTTCCGGCAGTAGGCAAAGTTGTTGGCTTTACGGATGTAATCAAACGGATCAATCAGGTATTTAATGTCGATCAAAGCCCTGAGGGGTTGCAGCCTGTTGCATCTTATGCGCAAACAGACAGTTTTGGGTTTGGGGATTTTGGCTTTGGCGGCTTTGGCTTCGGCGATTTTGGTTTTGGAGATTTTGGCTCTTATGATGATGATTATATTGAAACGCCAAGGCAGCAAAACAGCCACAACCTTGAACAATACAGCGCTGCTGATCTTTTAAGGTTCTTTGACAGTGCCACAGGAATTTCCTCAAACTTGAGCGGCGGCGATTTGGTTAGGGAATTGAAACGCCTTACCAATTATGACGGTATGGCTTATTATGAAGTTCCCGCGAACCCGGCGCGTTATGGAAAAGAGGCTCCAGAAGAGCTCCAGCAGTTAGTCTCAAATTATTTGGTTCTGCTTGCCGGAGATATTGATTCTGGGTACTCCAATGATCCCCTTGAACCAACGGCGATTAGGATGATGATTCAACTGCGGACAACGGGGAGCAAGGATACACAAGACGTTATTGACATAATTAACGAATTTATTTCTGTAAACTTTCCAGAAAACGTGGACATAATGATTGGCGGAGGCGTTACGCAGGAAATAGCGATTACGGATTTGATTCTTAATTCTCAGATAATATCAATTTTTATTTCTGTTCTGATGATATTCCTTATTGTCGCAATTTCCCAAAAATCGCTGATTGCGGGTGTCATTAGCGCAGTGCCATTGATATTAGCGGTACTGTTTAATTTTACGGTGATGGCTATTTTTGGGATCAAACTCAATCTAGGAACGGCCTTAATCGCAAGTCTTACCGTATGTATAGGTATAGATGACGCAATTCATTTTATTGAATTCTATAAGCGGGAGTTCAAGAGCGGGGGACAGGATCCTCTTCGCAGGACTTATATCGCCTGCGGTAAAGCTATCTGCATAACCGCTTTGTCTGTTGGTGCCGGGTTCGCTGTACTGGCGTTTTCCAGATTCAAAATTATCGCGGAATTTGGTATGCTTACCGCTATATGTATGGTTTCAACAACCCTTGTAAGCCTTACGATCATTCCTGCGCTGCTTTCCACGATTAAACCAAAATTTATTTACGGAGATAAAAAATGAAAAAAATTATTGCAACAGTAAGTATCATGATCATTTATGCTGGAACCGTATTTGCCGTTGATCCGGCAGAAGGATACTGGCTAAGTGTAGACTCCAGAACAGGGGAAATTCAATCCGGTTGGGAAATATACGTAAGCAACGGCAAGCTGCTTGGAAAGATGCTCTCCGGGCTCGGCATTACCGCAGCCGACATTGCGTCAAAATGCCGGGAGAGTTATGCCAATTTTCCCATTCCCGGAAGAGTAAACCAGATGCCTGTGTTGGGAACCCCCTGGATTTTCAATCTGAGTATGGAAAGCCCAGGCCGCTGGTCAGGTGGGAATGTCATTGATCCGAGCGGTGGCAGCATGTATAGATGCTCGATCATTCACCATCCGGCAGACGGCGCAAGGTATCAATATGAGTCCCTTGAAATACGCGGGCAGGTTCTTTTTTTCTCTGGCAGCCAGTACTGGCGGCGTGCAACCTTTGAAGAGGCGAGTGCGCTGCGTTAAGTGGGCCTTCTCTATTCACGAAAAGACATTTAAGGAGAAACAAACATGAAACGAATTATAGTATTAGCCCTCTTACTGATCAGCGCTTTTTCCCTGTATGCGCAGGATGCGTCGCAGAATTCTGCGTTGTCTATCATGACTGCGGCGAGGAACCGCGTTACCATGACCACAATCTCTACCCGCTCCCGCATGGTGATTACAGCAAGGGACGGCACAACTACCCAGCGGGTTATAGACCAGTATTCCAAGGATGATGCCAGGGGGAACTCCCGCACGGTAATCGTGTTTCAGCAGCCGGCCAATGTCGCAGGCACACGCTTTCTTACCATAGACAACGCGTCAGGCACCTCTGATCAATGGATATTCTTACCCGCCCTGGGCAGAGTCAGACGTATAGTCGCATCGGAAAGCAGCGGCAGTTTTATGGGTACGGATTTTTCCTATGATGATATATCCGCAACCGACCGTGACGTAAGCCTTGATGTCCATACCTTGCTAAGGGAGGAAACCCTCAACGGCATTGCCTGTTATGTTATACAGTCGGTTCCCAGAGACAGCAGTTATCAATATTCCAAAACAATAACCTGGATTGGTAAACAGAACAGCCTTATGTACAAGAGCGAAATGTACGACCGCCGCGGGACTCTTGTAAAAGTCATGGAAATGTCAGATTATCAAGATGTACAGGGGCGGCTTACACCCATGCAGACAAAAATATCTACTATCGCGGCAGGAACATCAACCACCATCTACATGGATATCATCAAGTATGATGATCCCATCCCTGAATCGGTTTTTACCACGCAGTTTCTTGAAACAGGGAGGCCCTAATGAAAAGACGTTTCTTTTTTGCGACGGTTTTCGTGATGGCAATACTATTGCCGCTTTCCGCTCAAAGCTTTGGTTTTGGATTTGATGACGAGGCGGAAACGTCATACAGTACCGGATTTGCTCCATCGGTTACCATAAGCGGCGAAGTATCAGCATCGTTGATGGGCTATGTTCACGATTTTACCAAAGGTATCAATAAAGTGGAGCTTGGTAATATATTTTCTGGCAAGCTCAATTTCTCCGCCGGGGTATCATTTGCCGATGCTTTTATCAGCCTTAAACTAAAGCCGTTTGAGACATCATCGGTAATAATAGCACCACCCGACACAAAATTAACGTTCTCCACGTCACCGGTATCAATAGACGAAGCCTACGTCCGCGCCTTTTTTGGCGGCTTTGAGGTTGAAGGCGGCCTACGTAAACTAAGCTGGGGCAAGGCCGACAGTTTTGGGCCTCTGGATGTTGTCAACCCTTTGGATTATTCGGAGCTGACCGATTTAAGCAGCATGCTGAATTTCAAAATAGCGCGACCTATGGTTCATCTTTCATACCGCTTTGGTTCTTTCTCCAAAATCGAAGCCGTATTTGTGCCGTGGTTTGAGCCGCTGCGCTACGATATGGAAGGACGCTGGATTCCGGCGCAAATGGAGCAACTGAAGGATCAACTAGCGGTGCAGGCCAGTGGGATACCATTTGATATTACCATAAATAAGCCTAACGCTTCGCTTTATTACGCACAGGCCGGCATACGGTTCACAACGAGCATAGGCCCTGCCGATATTGGCATACAGTATTACTATGGGCGCTTAACTAGACCTGCCTTGCCTACCGTTACCACTGTGCCGACTATGCCACCTGTGCCGCCTACGCCACCACTACCTTCAAAGCTAGATTTTTTTATTGATTTTGCATACAACCCCTATCATCAAATCGGCATTGACTGGGCGCAAGTATTGTTTGGCTTTAATATACGCGCCGAGTTTGCCGTGAACATTACTGAAGACTTAAAGGGCGATGACGGGGGGGTATATAATCCCCACCTTGCCTGGGCTTTAGGTTTTGACCGCAATCTTTTTTGGGGTATTAACCTTAACCTTCAGTGCAACGAAACAGTACGCCTCATGCATAATAAGATTACCTCGCCGTTGGACACTGAGGCGGGTAGCGACATGACTTCCACGCAAATTATAGCCGCCATTTCCAAAACTTTTTTAAATGACCAGCTTGAACTCAGGGTCGCTGCTTTTTGGGAAATTGAGGCCAAAGATTTTATGATCATACCGTCTCTAATCTGGACAAAAGACGCGGTAACTGTAGAGCTTTCGGGCGGCATCTTTGGCGGCGACAAGGCCGGGCAGTTCGGGCAATACTGGGAGAACAGCTTTGTAAAGGTTGCGCTGAAGTACAGCTTTTAGTGTTCTGTATTATTTATTTTGGCAAAATATAACAAGCTCAATCCTTAAGGAGGGAAGGGAAAGCCCTGACGGCGGCTCAGCGGTCGTGGCCTCTTTTGACGCATGCTCTGGCATGGCCCATTTCTCATCACGCCGAAAGCCCCCGTCAGGGCTTTCCCTTCCCTCCCTGTGCTAATTGAGCCTGCTATTTTTGATCAATATGAATAATACAGTACAACATAGAGAGTTAATTAATGCCTGGTTGGGGTATATGGCCTGCCTGCGACCTCTGCTAACCTAGAATAAAGGATATAAGTCATCAGGAAATAAAAGCCTCTGAACCAGACAAAAGCGTTAACCCAAAAAAGTTGT
>JAIRUO010000210.1 GCA_031254385.1 Treponema sp.
AAAGTTCTCAATAGGGCTGTCAAAAGAAACATAGAACGCTTTCCCGAAATTTTTATGTTTCAATTAACAGAAGATGAATATAGTTCTTTGAGGCGCCAAATTGGCACCTCAAACGAAGGTAAGGGTGGAAGGCGCTATTTGCCTTATGTCTTTTCGGAACATGGTGTCCTTATGCTGTCAAGCGTATTAAACAGCAAAAAGGCCATAAGTGTCAACATAGAAATAATGGTAACATTCATAAAAATGCGTCATTATGTGCTTTCAAAAAGCGATACAAACGAACAAATCGCCGATCTGCGAAAACTCCTCATGCTCTATATAGAAAAAAATGACAAACGAGTAAATGAAATCATAAAAGCCCTAAACGGCCTTATTGCAGAACCCCCAAAAACCAAAACAATAGGCTTCAAGCCTGGGAAAGAATGAGCCGGGGCATTACATTTCCAATTATTTATTAATCTTTCTGATTTTGCTTTCTTCTGCGAAGGATTGTTTTATTGCCTTTACAACTTCTTCTATAATATCCTGCCTTAGCTTTTCTAGCTCATTTTGAGGGGTGGCAAATGTAAAAAGCTCATGGGGTTCAATGCCCAAGGCTTCTGCAAGGCGTTCCAGCACTTCGGGTGTTGGAAATTTACGGCAAGTTTCAACAGTTGCTAGATATTGAGAGGAAATACAGGCTAATTCAGCCAGTTTATCTTGAGAAAAACCATGCTTGCGGCGGCCTTCTTTTATATTATTTGCCAATACTTCCCTGATATTTACCATTTTTACCTTTTGCCTTTAAGAATAGAATAATTGCTTTTTGGTACTTGACTTATTGCCTCTATGAATAATATATTATTCTTACAGGCTAACTATTGGATTTTTTACACGCCAACAGTGGTAATTTTGGATTTTTTGGAAATTACAGTGCCTGGCACTAAATTTTTACAATAAAGTAAAAAGCAAGTAAAAAAAGGGGCATATCTATGAGATTTACTTTTTTAGCAATTGTATTTTTGTTTTTTGGCGGTGTGTTTTCAGTTGTGGCGCAAGATGTGATTGTCTTGAGAGATGGGAACTTTTTCCACGGAAAAGTTTATGAGATTTCTCCTACAGAAATCAGGTACAAGCGTATTGACAATTTGGACGGGCCAATGATTGTTATTCCTGCTGCCAATGTGCTTTATATAAGTTACGAGAACGGCACAACGGAATTAATAGACGCTGCTCCAATTGCTGCTGCAAGGAAGACCATATTCGCTGCAATGGATCCTGGCAAGCTTTATTTTAGCCTTTCTGCCGATCCGTCTGGGTTTTTAATGTATGGGCCTTTGATTCAAGCTGAATTTACCAAAAATCATTTTAACGCCCAAGTTAGTATTAGTTTTCCGTCAATAGGTTTATTGGAAAAATCGAAAGGTTTTGCCATGGGAATTGAAGTGAGCATAAATTATATGTGGTATACCAAGATTGGACCTATTTATCTGGGTGGATTGTTTGGTATCAGCAGGCACAAGTTTAATATACCTGGGTTAGTACCTATTAGTTCCTACTTGGGAGATACTTGGTATACTGATGGTGTATGGGAATATACCAGAAATAATTATTGGGGGGCCAATTTTACAATTGCTGCTAATCTTGGCTATAAATTTATTTTTTCTTCTGGGCTTTATATCAATTTAGGCGCTAGCCTGGGTGCGAAAATCTCATTTTCTTTGCGGAATGATCGTTCCAATGGCATTGAGGATATCAAGGCTGGCTTTTCTGCCAAGCCGAATATTTCATTTGGTTATAAATTTTAAGGAGATAATCGCATGAAAACCTTTAAACAATATGCTTCTATATGGAGCATTGGCATTTTAACCCTTATAACCCTTGTTTTTACCGCTTGTTTAAATCCTTACTACCTGCACGTGCACTCTTGGCAGGAGGGGGGACGATTAACTACTTTTACCTCAACAACAAATATAAACGATAAATTTGTCTGTAGAAATTGTGGGCGTGTAGAATCGGGTCCATTCACATTGGGCGAGTATATATCCAAGCTCTACAAAAATCAGCCAATCCCAACATTGTTCAATGGCCCTTACCGCCTTTATGTGAATGTGAACAATCTGAGTGGTGGATTAGGTAATTTCGGTGAAGACCGATATGCCTACCTTAATTTTTCTGGCAGTACTTTTTCCAGTATTGGAAATGGTACTTTTAGCGGTAATATAGGACTTACGGGTATTACCATCCCTGCCAGCGTTACCAGCATTGGGAGTAATGCTTTTTCCTCGTGTAATAACCTTACTAGCGTCACTTTTAATGGGACTATAGCTGCGGGCTCGTTTGACGTTAGTGCATTTGCAGGCTGCGGTAACTTGCGGGATGTATATTTAACCGGTGGGTCTGGAACGTATGAAAGGACAACAAACGGTTCCACATGGACGAAACAACAGTAGGGGAGAGTGAAGAGGGAAGAGTGAAAAGTGCAGAAAAGATAAACCCAAATTCCTCCCCTTTTTTCTTTCTTCCTTTCGTGCCTCTGTGCCTTTGTGTGAACCTCTTCTCCGCGCCTTCTCCCCCTAACTCATAAACCACAGCGAAAGCCAATGGCAGGTCGCGGCTGTTATTACATGAACGTGCCAAACCACGTGGCAGCCCCGGCGATGCATGCGGCGGTACCAAAAGGTTCCTATGGTGTAGATTATGCCTCCTGCAACCAGGAGTATGAAACTTATTAAAGGAATTTGACGGTATAGCAGCCATAAGCCTCCAAGGATAGCCCAGCCCATGAGCATATATACCCAGAGCTCCGCTCTCCTTAAAAATTTCCAGTTTACCGCGTAGAGGACGGTTCCGGTTATGGCCAGCGCCCATTCTATGCCAAAATAAACCCAGCCCCAGGTGCCTTGGAGCCCCAGGAGGCTAAAAGGGGTATAGGTTCCAGCTATAAGAAGATAAACAGCGGAATGATCCAGTATCTGAAAGACCCGTTTTGCGCCCTCGTGCTGGATGGCATGGTACAGGGTTGAAGCAAGGAACATAGATACCAGAGTCGCGGAAAAAATCATGTAGCAGGCAATGACCGGCGCAGCGGCAATTATCCCGCCAAAATAGCCCCTGGCCCTGAGCGCCATGACGGTTAATCCTGCGACAGCAAGTAAAACCCCCAGGCCGTGGAGTATGGAATTGGCAATTTCTTCTCCCGGAGTTTGAAACGGAAGCGGAACGGGCAGCGGCTTGGTGATTTTGGGTACAGCCATACGTTATTTGACCTTCCATTGTCTATTATGTTGCATTATGTAAATGAACTATCAATCCGACACAAGTAAATGTATTTATCCTGCAATTTAAAAGATTCTCTGTACAAATTTATAAAATTTTGGTAAAATATTATAATAACTGCTTTTTTATTGTCAAAACGGTCTTGTTTTTGACAGGAACCCAATTCCGGCAGTGACTTGAAATGAGGGGAATTAAGGTCTGTGGCAAAAAGTAAAGCACCTAGTAAGCTTGAGAAAAACCGTACCCGGGAAAAAATCGTTGATGTCCTGAATAAAATGCTGGAAACTTTCTGTTCCCATGCTGAAGAAACTTTTGAAGAAGTACTGTCAAATGCCCTGCGCCCAATAGCGGAGCTTATTGATGTAGATAGAATTATAATTTACCACAATGTTGAATTAAATCATGAGAGCCGCCTAAAGCAGATGTACCGCTGGGATAAGGCCCAGAGCAAGATAATTAGCAGGAGTATAAGTTACCTGCCCAATAGTCCGACCGTTACCAGATGGGTAGAAACTCTAATGGAAAATGAATGCCTTAATAGACGGCTCAGTGATATGTCTCAGGGGGAAGTGGCCTTTTTAAGCTTGTTCGGTGTAAAGTCTTTGTTGGCGGTTCCCGTTTTTGCCTATAATGAGTTTTGGGGCAGTGTCGTATTTCAGGACCATAATAAAGAACGGCCCTTTGAAGAAGAGTACATGGATCTGATGCGATCGGCTGCACGCATCTGCGTGGAGGCCATCATGCGCACCGAAATGTTGAACGACCTTGCCGATAAGGACGAAATCAACCGCATAATGTTTGATGCCGCGCCTGTAGGTTTGGTCATGTTTGATGATGAGTTAAAATATGTCGACTGCAATAAAACAGTTTTGCAAATATTTGGCATTACAAAACGGTATTACCTCAATAAATTTTTTGATCTTTCGCCTGAGTATCAGCCAGACGGCTCTAAATCCCTTGATAGACAGCTTGATGTCATGAAGCGCACAATAAGCGGAGAAAAGAATAAGCTGGAGTGGATGCATATTTCGTCGGACGGTGAAATGGTTCCCTGTGAAATTACCCTGACGCGCATGAAGAACAAGGGGAAATACTTTGGCCTGGGTTATATTTATGATTTGCGCAATATAAGAAAACTGGAACAGAGCGTAAAATTGCTTGAATCAGAAGTTGACAAAATATATTATGACCCACTAACGGGTATTTACAATAGGCGCTATTTTGACATGCATTTGCAGCGCATCATCAAATCCCTGTCCCGTTCTGGCAGCGTACTTAGTTTAATGATGATAGACATAGACCGTTTTAAGAAATACAACGATAGCTACGGTCATAAGGAAGGCGATAACTGCCTTAAAATAGTTGCAGAGACACTTGGGCATTGTATAATGAGATCCGACGATTTTGTGGCCCGATATGGCGGAGAGGAATTTGCGGTAGTTCTGCCCAATACAGATGAAGACGGCGCACGCCAGATAGCGGAAAAGCTCCTTGATAGCATACGAAACTGTAGAATACCGCACGGAAAAAGCGATGCCGCGGATCACATAACCATTTCCATCGGGGTTACCGTTGGAACGGTTGATCTTACAAAAATAGGGGATGACTTTATCAGACGGGCCGATGAAATGCTCTATGAATCTAAAAAAGGCGGAAGAAACAGATATTCCTTCGCGCCCCTTTAGAGTTTCTAACCCTACTCCCCACTCCCTATCTTTGTGTTCCATTTTTCCCGGACATTGTAAAGAGTCGAATCCACAGTCCCTTTTGGAATCTTTAACAATGATGCAATCTGCTGATTTGTCGCATCCACGCGAATTCCAGAGAGCCTTTTCCTCATGGCATAAAATCTTTTCCATGCCCTATCCACATTATTTGTTAATTTTGTGTGTCTTGCCGTTCCCGGAAAAACAGCAGACAGTCGGTTTTGAAAAGCCAGACAACGGTAGTACTGGCTGTGAATCCTGTCTTGTAGCTCCCGTATATGGGCCTCCCGTTCTGACCTTAACAGGTGGAGTTCGTCTATCAGGCTACGGAGTTCTTTTTTATCCATACCTGTGATTGCGGCAATCTGGCAAAGAAAATCATCCGTAATAAAATAATAGGATTTTAAGACCAGAACCAATATTTGCCTTGGAGTTATTTTCTTCTGCGCAATACTGGCTTTTATCTTTGTCACAGATTCATCAGGCAAAGCATGGTTTCCAGGGCTTTCTTTGTACAGGGAGATTTCATGCTGTGTATCCTCATCAGAAATTTCATCAATAATGGGAATTTCCCAGGAATAATCCGGTTCAGGGCAGCAGGTTTGCATTTCTTCTGCCCTAGCCTTCCAGCAGGCGTATTCGGTGGCTCTGTGTTCTGCTTCTCTTATTTTATATTCCCTGGATGACCATTGGACTATGGTGCCGATGTAGGTATCAAAGTTTGCGCCGCGTTCCTTATAGTAATCAATGGCCCGGCTTAATCGAGGATAGAGCCAACTTACATAATCTCCCCATCTTTCTTTTTCACCCTTAAAGAGACGGTAGCGGTCGAAATTTTTTAATAGGTATTGAAAAACATGCCCTTCAAATGTTTTTCGCCCCATTCTGCCGTTAATATATTCTGACCTTAATTCTGTTAATGTTGTCGGTTTCTGCATACAAGGCTCCTTGCCGTAAATATGCAGTTATAATGGGTCGATAACCTTGATTTGCTTCACTTTTATGACAAATGTAATGAAAAATTAAAAAATTTTTTTAAAAGCAGCCAATATTTTCTCTTTTATTTCTGGGATTGTTCCGTTTATACTGAGGCCGGCAGCGTACTTATGGCCTCCGCCTCCCATCGATTGGGCAATGGCCGCAACATCCACCTGATCCACCGAACGAAATCCCACAGTACAATTGTCAGGTTTTTCCTGTCGTATAATGACAATTGCTATTACACCGGCAATAGATTGCAGCAACTGGTACAGAACTTCCGAATCCCTACCTTCTAGCCCGTAACGCTGGGTGTCTTCGTATTCTTCTGTTGATATGATCAGCTTTCCCCCAAAATAGGATTCTGCCCTGCTCAGGATGATCCCCAAAAGATACCGGGATTCAAGGCTTTTGCCCCCATACATGGAAAGGTATGCTTTTTTGGGACTGGCCCCTGCATGAATAAGTGCGGCGGCGGTCTCAAAGGTTTCCGGGCTGCTCGAATCTGTATGGCGAAAAAATCCGGTGTCCGTGCAAAGCCCAAAGAGAAGGAGTTCCGCTTCTTCCCTGGTCGGCTTCATACCGAGCGCTTCAAATAAATGAAAGATCATATTGGTAACAGAAGGTGAGTTCGGATCAACATAAGAAACATCAAGCGTGTTAGGGGCATTTTTATCAGGATCATGATGATCGATAAGGGCTGTTGGAAGTTTTTCAAGCAGAGGCGCAAGATCCCCTGTCCTTTCCAGAGAACTGCAATCAACGATTATTACCTTAGCGCCTTTCCTAGTTTTTTCATCAGGGGCAGAGCAGAAAGATGATTCAAAAGATTTTATTTCCTTTCTTTTGAAGGGGCCGGCAGAGCAGGGCATAGCTTCTTTGCCCATACGCTTTAGCAGGGAACAAAGGACAATCTGGCTGCCCACGCAGTCGCCGTCAGGTTCTTTGTGACCGGCTACAAGGAATTTGTCTCCTGTATTTATAAATTTAAGCAGATCATCAGGCACATTAATCATAATTGTATTTCCCGTTAGCAGCTTAACAGCCTAAACTGCCGTTCAAAAGGATGGCCGGATATTACCGGTTTCCCGTCCCGTATATATACGTCAATTTCCGTCCTCATTCCATAATCGGGAAAATACAGTCCGGGCTCAAGAGAAAAACAAGATCCTTCAAGGAGCAGCCTGGAATCGGGAAATTCTATGGAATCTATGTTCACCCCGGAGCCGTGTATCTCCCTGTCGATCCCGTGGCCGGTACGATGCTTCAAGCCGTCCTTGTATCCCAGAGAGCTTATAATTTCCCTAGCCTTCCTATCCACCGAAGCCCCTGTCAGGCCACGCCCTGCTGACCGCTCGCTTTCTATATAAGAAACAGCCCCTTCCCTGGCGCTGACCAGTGCGGCAAAAAGCTTTTCCGCTTCTTCCGGGACTTTTTCGTCAAAAACCCCTACCCAGGAAATATCTGCAAAAATCGCCTCTTTGCATTTCTCTTTGGTCCATAAGTCAAGCTGAATGACGTCTCCCTTCATTATTTGAGCACCTGAATCGGTAAAATTAAAGTGGGGATTCCCGGTGTTCTTCCCTGCTGCCGCGATAAGGTTGCTGTCGCTGACTAGCTGCCGTTTTTCCATTTCCTGTATCATCAGGTTACGTACATCAGCTTCAAAGATGGGTTTTTGATCTTTATATGCTTTTTGAATAACATCCCAGGTTATTTTAACTATTTCATAAAGATGAATCGCCGCTTTTTCGTGTAAAGCCATCCCATTTTTATCAAGGAGGCCGCAAAAACGCTGAATCAGGGCAGCCGCAGAAACCAGCTTCAATCCTGCGCCTTTTAAGACTGCCGCAATACCGGCATCCAGATAGGAAATAGCAGCCAGTTCTTCCGAATAGTGAACGCCCCAGGCTTTTCCGGTCAAAGGCTTTAAGCTGGCAAGCAAATCTTCCCTGCTGACATAATAAGTCTTAGTCCCCGGCAGCAGATCCAGGGCATTAGGCTCTACAGAGTGGATTATCTTAAGTGGTTCTCCGTTTACTGGAACAGCATAAAACCAGTACCTGGAATTGGATGATTCAGGGGATATACGCAGAATTTCATCAGAAATTTTATCCCTGTGCCTAAAATTGCAAAAAAACCACCCGTCAAGCCCTTCTTTCTGGATGGCTTTTTGCAGAGCTTCTAATTCACCGCTGTAAAAACGGTCTTCTGGCGAACCAGGCATCAGGATTCCAGGGGTACTTCTTCTATATATACAAAGTAATTTTCAATATCCACACTAAAAGGCACAACCCCCCAGGTTTGGTGCCCCCTGTCCTTGCGGACGTAGAGCCGTACATGGCTAAATTGACCGTTTCTGTAATAGATGGTCAGAGTAGGCCAGGAACTTCCGGTGCCAAGTTGTATCATGTCCGCTTTTCCATCGGGATTGCTAAACCATTCGTGAGGGATAAAGGTACGAACCAGTTGGAAACCCCTTAAATAAGTAACCATATAACCGCTACTGTGAACGTAAATTTTCTCAATGGAAACGCTGACATAGTAGTATTCAGACTCATGATTGGTGTTTTGAGCGTAAAGAGATTGGGTCATGAAAAAAACCAGCCCCAGCATTACTACAAAATACAGTTTCTTCATTTTTTATCCTCCTTGATTTTAACTGCTGCTTTTCTATTAATATCGGAAGATTATTCCTTCCAGAACTTAAATATAAATCAACTTTTTTTGTCCCGCAAGCCTC
>JAIRUO010000231.1 GCA_031254385.1 Treponema sp.
AAACCAAATATAATGCTTTATTACCAATGATTTTTTAAGGAGCATTTATGAAAACCCTTACTTGTGATGTATGCAAGCATACGATTGAACAGCCTGTAATCAACAGGAATTACTTCCATTTGGCCCACCGGGACATTTGCGAGCCCTGCCATGATGATCTTGAATATGTGATTAAGCCCATTGTGAGAGAGAAAACGCCTTTCAACTATGAGTGGTACAACCATCTGGTTCAAGAATCCATTGAAAAAGCAATTCAAAAGGGAAAATTCTAGAGTTTAATCCGAAATTCGGTTAATTTTGGGAAACTCATCCGGGCTGTTTTTATGAGTATTTTGTAAAAATAGCCCCGATATTTTACTTTTATGTTACCAGCTGGAACGGGAGACGAGTCTCCTGAAGACAAGTCTTCTGGGAGCAGGATGACTCGTTCTTTTTAGTTTTCTAAATGGAGGAAGGATTATGTCGGGCCACAGCAAATGGGCGACTATTAAGCACGCTAAAGGTGCGGCCGATGCGAAACGCGGTCAAATATTCACAAAATTAATCAAAGAAATTTCCATTGCTGCCAGGATGGGCGGGGGTATTCCCGATTCCAATCCCAGGCTTAGAACTGCCATTCTCAAGGCCAGGTCCGCCAATATGCCCAAGGACAATATTGATCGTGCCATTAAAAAAGGTACCGGCGAACTGGAAGGGGTAAACTACGAAGAATTGACCTACGAAGCTTATGCCTCCGGTGGGGTCGCCCTGCTCATTGAGGTCATGACAGACAATAAAAACCGGGCTGCTGCGGATGTGCGGAATATTCTGACCAAGGCCGGAGGCCAGCTTGCCACAGCCGGGTCTGTTTCCAGGCTTTTCAAACGCCAGGGGGTCATTACCCTGGACGGCGAAAAATACACTGAGGATCAGGTCATGGAAGCAGCCATAGAAGGCGGCGCCGAAGACGTGGCCCTTTCGGACGGCATTATCGAAGTTACCACCGCCCCGGAAGATTTTGAAGCTGTTGTAAACGCCCTGAACGGAAAGAGTTTTGAAACCATGAGCGCCGAAATCAGCATGGTTCCAGAAGCGGATGTGTCCCTTGATAATGAAGGTACTGCCAAGGCAATAAAGCTTATTGAAAGGCTCGAAGAAAACGACGACGTCCAGAACGTCTACTCAAATATCAATATCCCCGCCGGGTTTGAGGCGGAATAATCCCCCGGCCCAGACGCCGGTTTTGCCCGGGGTTGTGCGCCGCATCATAGGCGTTGATCCCGGGCTTGCATCTACCGGCTGGGGGGTAGTGGAATTCCACAACGAGAAATTCCGTTACATTGCGCACGGCTGCATAGAAACCGCCTCTGGCTTGCCCAGGGGGGAGCGCCTTTTTTCAATTTACAAGTCATTCGTAAAAGTTCTCAAAACCTATAAGCCCGGCGAGGCCGCCATTGAAAACCTCTATTTTGGAAAAAATATATCCAGTGCCATGACCGTGGCAGAAGCCCGTGGCGTTCTTTATATGGCGCTTACCCAGCAGAATCTTCCTGTTCTGGAACTGACCCCAAACGCGATAAAAAAAGCCGTGGTCGGTGTAAACAAGGCAGAGAAGAATCAGGTTCAGGAAATGGTGCGCTTTATCCTGGGGCTCCGTGAAATCCCCAAGCCGGATCACGCCGCAGACGCTCTTGCAGCCGCCATCTGCGCGGCCCATTCCGGCACTATCATTTTTGCCAATGCTCAAAAGCTTCAGTAAATTTTTCGGTATATCCGTGATGTCCTGTAAAGACCGCTTCAATATTTTGAAGTCTAGATATTATATTAATGATACTTTTTTTCTGTTCCTTGCCGTCCATATTGAAAAGCGCGGTAAAGGTCTGGGCCTTGCCGTCCTTTAAACTGAAATTATCGCCAGAAAACAGATACTTGCCGTTCAGTATATAGCATGCCGATCCCTTGGTGTGTCCGGGCGTTACAATACATTTTATGCTTGCGCCGTCTATATCAACAGTTTCGCCATCGTTAAGCGTTTTATAAGAATAGTTAAATCTATTCTTCGTAAAGGCTGTTCTTTTGGTGCTACCGTTAAACATCTGTTCTTCCTGCTTTGGAATGAATATTTTTGCATTACGAAACAGGCCGATTCCGCCTATATGGTCGCTGTCGGAATGGGTTAGAAATACGTCAACAATATCTTCAGGTTTTATGTTGAGCCTGATAAGCTCCTGTAAAGCTATTTCTTGTGAGGTTCCCGTATCAAAAGCGATGTACTGTGCATTGATTTTTACAAGAAAGAAATTAACGAATTTGGTTGAAACGGCAAAAATATTCGGCAATACTACGCTGGTTTTAATAGGCTTCATAATGGATATAGGATATAGGATTTAGGGATTAGGGACTAGGGGACTAAGGGACTTGGGGGTTTTTGTTAGTAATCGTATCGTGAAGCTACAAGCTGAGATAGCTCACTTTTTACTTTGCTCTCTGCTCATTGCTCATTGCTCATTGCTCTATTATACTCTATCCATGTTCAACAGTGTCCGGGGAAAGATAACCGAGAAACTTGGCGACAGCGTTTATATCCTATGTAATGGCGTCGAATGGGATATTTCAGTGCCAGGCACCGATATTGCCAAACTTCCTCCAATCGGAGAAGAAGGCCGCGTTTTTACTTGGCTTTACCACCGAGATGATCTTATGAAGCTCTACGGCTTTGCCTCGGAAGAAAGGCGTTCTACTTTTTTGGAACTGCTCAAGGTTGAAGGAATAGGCCCCAAAGGGGCCATAAAAATCCTTGGGGGCATAGATCAGGATGAACTGGAAAAAGCCCTGGAAACCGAAGACCTTGCTCGCCTGGAAGCTGTCCCCGGACTTGGAAAAAAGACGGCTCAGAAGATGATTCTTGCCCTCAAGGGAAAACTGGTCGTGGCTAAGGCGATTCCTGACACCCCTTACGCGGAGCTTGCGGAAGCCCTTGCCGGAATGGGCTACGACAGAAGGGCAGCCGCCGAAGCCCTGAGCAGGGCGGAAAAGGAAATTTCGCCAGACATAAAAGGCGCAGAAAGGGAGAAGCTCCTTTTTAAAGAAGCCATTGTGTATTTAAGCAATTCTGCGTAAGCTGTTGACAACCAAAATAATAGCCGATAATTTAGTGTATGGGTAAAAGACTTCG
>JAIRUO010000020.1 GCA_031254385.1 Treponema sp.
CTTAAAGGCGCAAACCATATAGAACTGGCCCATAAGTTTATTGACTTTATCCACCGCCCGGATATCTATGCGGAATTCTGCGACGCTTTCGGTTTTCCGTCAACAGTCAATGTTCCGGCCAGGCAGCAAAAGACAGGTCCTTCCTGGTATCGGCTTGAGGATCTGTACAATATGGAGCTTAAAGACGATTTGGGAAGTACCCTGGAATATTACAACGACGCATGGTTTAATTCCATCCGCGTAGGGGAATAAGGCATTAATCTGCGTTTTTCACACAAAGGCACAGAGGGGAAGTCAAGCTTTGTGCCTCTGTGAGATATCCTTGTCTATCTCTTTTAATAAAGCTATGCTCTTTTTATGCCTAGTCAGGAACTAATAAAAACTCTGGATTTTATTCTTAATCGCTGTAACGAGGGGGAAATTGAGGCCGTAGCTGCCGCTGTGGTGCGCCGCCGCCGGGATATTGCCATGTTTGGTAGCATGCCCGTTGCCCCAGATCCCGGCGCGCTGGCTAGGGAACTCAGTGCTCAGCTTAACATCGAAGGGAGCATTGAGGGCCTTAAAAACAGCGTCAGGGATTTCGCAATCAGGATCATCAGGCAAGAGGCCCCTGAGCTTACGGATGAGCAGGTTGACTCGCTTACACGCGCCTGGATTCCCGAAGCAAAAAGCAGCACCGGCAAATCCCGGGAAAACGATGCGGACAGCCAGTCTATACCCAGGGATCTGCTCGCTTCCATGATCGATCAGTTTGTTTCATACTCACTAGGCGAAATGGAAGAGGAGGAAGATCAGGCCCTGCGCAAGGAAATGGGCCCCTGGCCGGATAAGTACTGGAAATCCTTTCCACAAGTGGTCCGCCTCCTCATTGCCGATTACATCAAAGGCGAAATACCGGAAAAAGATTTCAACACCCGTATAGGTTTAGCCCTATCTATGAGATGATTAGGTTTACTAACCCCTAAATTCCTCTTCACTTTGTGCCTTTGTGTGAGAAAATTTGGAGACTAAATCAGCGAAACAAGCAAGGCTACCGCAAAAGGTATGGCCATATTGTCAAAATCTTGCAGAGGCAGGGCTTCCACCAGGGTGGCGGTAAAGGCGGCGGCCAGGCTGATTATCAGGTTGTGGCTGACGCTCCAGGCAGAAATAAAAACCGCAAAAAAACAGGCCAGGGAGCCTTCAACGCTCTTTCCGCACATAAAAGCGGGCCTAATACGGCCAAAAGGCTTGCCCACCAGGCTG
The DNA here is from genome assembly GCA_031254385.1 of Treponema sp. Next base: position 1,246 of record JAIRUO010000020.1, read on the forward strand.
GCGAACCCATCGCCAAAGGCCAGGGCAAATATTGCGATAGTAGCTGTTTGGATCGAGAAGAACATAAGGACTAGAAGAGCGCCAAGACCCAGGGTAACAGGGCCAAGCACAAAACGCCCCTCGTCACGGGGCCGGGAAGCCTGCGCGGTCAAAGAAGAAATCAAAGGGATTGAAACGCCTTTTAACCTTAGACTTTCCATGAGGATATATGACAAAACGCCCATCATAAGAAAAATAACGGTGAAGGGGCGGTTAAACATAGCCATTACGGGGCTTAGAGCAATGAGAAAATGTATGGATTTCCTGACTAATTCTGTTCTTAAGGATTTCAGATTCGTAATGACTTTTGTCATATAAAAAGTATAGCAATTTCTATGACAAGTTATTAAGTTATCAGTGTAATAAAAGCCGGATTTTGTAATTTGTTATAATATAAGGAATTACATGAGCAGTAAAATTACGAGGATTTATAAAGCCCAAAAATTGTATACTTTTTTATATAGGGCAAATTCACAATTTACTATTCTATAAAAACCGCAGAATACCAGTGCTGCGGGTCGTCTTTGGTTTTTAGGACTTCAATAGGAAGCCCGAAATTCCTTACTGTCCTAAAAACATCTATGCCAACGCTGTGGAACGCGGGACGCGCTCTTTCGGGGTTGCGGCAGGCTTCGGAAGTTTTTTTTGCACATTCACCGCATAAGCCGCAGTCGCTTAAAGAAAACGCGAAATAGTACCCGTCAAGGAAGCATATTCTTTCAATTTCATAAGAAATATTCTGGCATATCGGTTTGTTATCGCAGCCGATTATAATTCCCCATTTGTAGTTCTGAAATATTTCCCTGTACTCATTCATGCTCAAAGGGGATCTCTGATACGGGCATGTATGAAGTATTCCAAAATCATTACAGCCGAACATACATTTTAGGACAACCCTTGGATCAAAAACAATGTCTTCTATAGAAAAACGAATTGCGCTTTGCGCTCCCATTCCAAGTGCCTTTTGAACATAATCGGTCATTGAAATCCTCCTTGTATAGTTTCCCGGCGTTAATCGTCCCGCATCTTCCGCTTAAAACCCTGTACCCTGGCGGAAGCGGTTACGGAAAGCGGGGAAGTCTCGCCACGGGCCAAATATTGATAGCCTATACCCGCAATCATTGCGCCATTGTCTCCGCAGAGCTCCAATGGCGGGAAAACGCAAGTTATATCCTGTTTTTCCGCCAAACGCGAGCGCAGAAGCGAATTGGCTGCCACGCCGCCGCCCGCTACTATCGTCTTAAGACCTGTATCTTCTACCGCGTTAAAAAGGCTGCGGAGCAGTATTTCTATGGCGGTCTTTTGAAAAGATGCCGCAATATCGGCGAAAGAAGCTTCCCCGGTTCCGGCCTTGAACTGATCCAGTTGATGTATTACCGCAGTCTTGAGTCCGGAGTAGGAAAGATCAGAACGGCTTTTGCCCTTGTGCAAATTGGGAAGCGGAAAATTATATGCTCCGGGATTGCCGGATTTTGCCAGATTATCAATTGCGACCCCTCCGGGATAGCCAAAGCCGTAATGTTTGGAAACCTTGTCAAAAGCCTCTCCCACAGCATCGTCAATGGTTGCGCCTAACACGCTGATCTCATCAAAATTATCTGCCCGGATTATAATGCTGTGCCCGCCCGATACTAAAAGCCCAAGAAAAGGATAATCCGGGACGGAGCTTTCATTCCCCGTTGTAATAAGCCGGGAAGCGTAAAGATGGGCCAGCATATGATCCACCGCTATAAAGGGCAGCCGTCTGGCCCAGGCAAAGGCTTTGGCAAAACTCAGGCCCACCAATAGGGACCCCAAAAGCCCTGGACGGTATGAGGCTGCCACAGCGTCAATATCCTTTACGTCCAAAGAAGCCTTTTTTAAGGCCTCTTCGGCAACGGCCTGAATCCATTCAATGTGCTTTCTGCTGGCGATTTCTGGAACTACCCCGTTATACGCCGCATGAAAAGGAATTTGGGTATTAATGACATTTGACAAAACCGTACGCCCGTCTTCAACGACAGCGGCGGCACATTCATCGCAGGAGCTCTCAATACCCAGCACTTTCACTTTTAATACCCTGCAAGCCCTGTAACTGTAGAAAGAGAATACCCGGAAGCTGTCCAGAATGAATACAGTTCCTCCAAAAGCGGGGCCAGTTGCGGCGACCAGGTGTGGCCTATCATAATGGCGTTCCCCTTTTGCCCTGCTCTCTCCAGTCCGGTATTAAGGTAACGCAGAATGGAATTCCTGTCCTGTTCATTAACCAAAAAAACATCCCGTTCCCGGATGGGTATTTCAAGCCGCCTTGATACAACAGGCACTTTGGTTTCCGCAGTTGTCCGGGAATCAAGAAAGATTATACCCCTTTCACGGCAAATTTGGAGTACGATTTCCATGATTTTTTCGTCCATGGTGATCTTTGAACCTTCGTGGTTGTTC
>JAIRUO010000028.1 GCA_031254385.1 Treponema sp.
ACAAGCATACGCCGTCGAACTGATAGGCATCTGCAAGGACTACGGTACCCGTGAGGAACCGGTTCGGGTATTGAAGGACGTATCCGTCGCCTTCAACACGGGGGAGTTCACTGCGATAATGGGACCATCAGGGGCTGGGAAAACCACCCTCATGCAGTGCGCGGCAGGGCTCGACTCGGTTAGCTCGGGCACTGTGATTTTAGGTGGCACCACGCTCACTAAAGCATCCAGAAGGGTTCTTGATAAAGTGCGCCGCCATAAAACCGGTTTCATTTTTCAGTCCTACAACTTGCTGCCCATGCTTACGATAAGTGAAAATGTGCTGCTGCCCTTGCGGCTACGAGGCGAGCGCGTCTCTGCTGCCGATGCCGAGGCTGCGCTGACCTCTGTCGGATTGGCTAAGATGGGCAAGCGGCTGCCATCGCAATTATCCGGCGGTCAACAGCAACGCGCCTCCATCGCGAGGTGTCTGCTTTCACGTCCGGATGTGATTTTTGCCGACGAGCCAACCGGCGCTCTATGTTGGTATGTTTGTCATTCTTACATTGGGAGCGATGTTCATCACAATAAGCTCGATGGGCGCCTTCAGCCTTGTCGGAGCAGGCGAAGACCCTACCTCTATGTTTTGGGGATACCAGCAGGGCATTTGCATCTTTTTGTCCTTGATGTGCGTAGTCGCCGCCACAGGTCTGTCCGTTGCTTTGCGTCGCAGGGACCTTGCCCTAATGCGTCTGAATGGCGCCTCCTCATCTCAGCTACGCCGCTTGATTGTCGGAGAGGCATTTTTTCTGGCTGTAGTAAGCGGCGCGCTCGGCATATGGCTCGGCTACTTAGCCACGCCTGCGGTGATTGAATACATTAACCAGATTACACAAGGTTCTTTACAGGCAACCTTTTCTCCCGATTTGATTGCTCAACAAACTATTTTTTTGCTGCTGATAGTTAGCATCTTGGGGGCTCTGTTCGCAAGTCGCTCCGCGGTTCGGGTCGACCCTGCTGAGTCCTTGCGTGAAGTAAGCCTCGACAAAAACGTGATGCCGCTTTTGCGGATACTCGTTGGCAGTGTTTGCGGAGTTGGCGGTATTGCTATTATGATTGGCCCTCTATCCGGACAAGGTGGTGGGAATGTAATGAGTTCGATTTTGTATGGCACCATGCTGTTTACGGTTGGTTTAGTGGCGTGGGCGCCGCTGATACTTCCGGCTTTAGGGCGGATCATTTTTGCTCCAATTATGTGGTTTTCTCAAGGCGCAACGCCGCGAATTGCATTGGCATCCATCACTACGGGGCGCCGCCGCACGGCCTCGCTCGCCACACCTATCCTCGCCGCAATTTCCATTCTTGGTGTACTTGCCGTTGGTTTTACTGGAGCCAATTTCGGAAACCGTTTCATAATCGCACTGGGCGCCCCCATGCTGGTTTTCGCATTGATTACCATTGTCAGCGCCCAAGCCATGACCTATACGACTCGCGGCCCCGAATTGCGCTCCATGCGGCTACTTGGCATCAGCCGCAGCGAACTACTCGCAATTTCAACCGGCGAATGAAGGGTATGATACCCTGCTTTTCCTCACTCGCTCAACCATGCCCGTGCAAGCACGGTCGCGGTTTCGCTCTGTTCGTCAATCAATCATCGTAGCGCTGCTGGGAATTATCGGCGGGTTCATTCCTGCTGCTATTACAATGATGATTATTCATCAATTAGCGGGTCCTGACGCCGCGATGCCCTGGGGCATACTCGCGTTCATGGGCGGCATTTGCCTCGTCGGCACAGTATTCTCCGGCCTCATTGCGACTGCCAGACTTACCAGGTAACGCACGGTAGCTGACCCGTGGAGGGTGATAGCGCACAAAATCCATACCTTGAAAAAAAGTGGTAGTAAAAGAAGGTAGTAGCGAATAGTAGCCTGCTCCTACTGCTATTGAAAAACCTACCTGAACGCTTTATCATAAGGTTATGGGCGTAAATACTAAATACAAAGACAGCCTTTTCTCTTTCCTTTTTAGCAATCCTGATGTTCTCCGTGAGCTCTATTGTGCATTGGAAGGCGTTACCCTGTCCCCTGACGTGCCCGTTACTATAAACACCTTGCGTGATGTCATTTTTATGGACAAGATTAATGATATTTCTTTTGAGAGCGGCATGGATGCCGCTGTCTGTAGGCTTTAGCTGACGAATGCGTAGTATTCGTCAAGGCATAAAATCAGCATGGAGGCTGATTTTATGCCCGGTCATACTTATTGAACACCAGTCAACAATAAACCCTAATATGGCGCTCAGGCTCCTGATGTATATCGCCCGAGTTTACGAAAAGATCACCAAGAAAGAAAAGATTTATTCCGCACGGCCCGTTTCCATACCCCGGCCTGAGTTTTTTGTGTTGTATAACGGCGTTGCCGCCTATCCAGAGGAGACGACGCTTAAACTGTCCGATGCGTTTGAAAGCGTCGGTTCTCTGGGGCTACCCGAGAAGGTTCCTGCACTGGAGCTTGTAGTAAAGGTAATCAATATTAACCAAGGAAAAAACGAGGGCATAGCCGGGAAATGCAAAACACTGGCCGGGTACAGCGCGTTTATTGGCAAGGTGCGTAAGTATGAGAACGAAGGCTACGGAATAGATGAGGCCATAAAGATGGCGATAAAAGACTGCCGTGACCAAAATATATTAAAAGAGATATTAGAGGCGAATGCCTCGGAGGTAATGAATATGCTGATGACCGAATGGAACTGGGACGATGCGTTAGCTGTACGGTATGAAGAAGGCAAGGAAGAAGGCCGGGAAGAAGGCCGGGAAGAAGGCCGGGAAGAAGGCCGGGAAGAGATAGCCAGAGTCGCTCTGGCGGAAGGGGCTTCCATTGAGTTTGTCCAAAAAATAACCGGCCTTGATATTGAAACCTTAAAAAAACTATAAAGCTCCTTCTTTGGCAAGATACCGTCTGCAATAGCAAAACCGCCTACTTAAACAAAAGTTTATCTACAGTTTATCAGATGTTAATGGACTTTCAGTGATTAAGACTCTATTTTTTTACAAGGAGGAAAGTATGACATCTTTGATCATTGGCTTTGTCGTTCTTGTAGCGGCGGTTCTTGCGGCACTACCACAGGAGATAATTGGTTTTGGGCTTGGCTGGTGGAGTGATGTCGTGCCTTTTTTGCGCGGCTCTTTGCCGGTTATAGCGATACTTACTGGCCTTATAATGATGTTTATCGGTTTTTACGGAATCTGGTGCAAACCAAGACCAAGTAGAAAGGTGGTAGTTGAAGAAGCTAGCGGTGAATAGTGGCCTACTCCCCACTGCATTTCATGGTTCCAGAACTATCCGATATGTCATCCATAAAAGGAAAATGGCACTGAAGGAAATTAGAAAGATGGCTATGAAAATTGAAGAGCACGCGAAGCGTATAGGGTAGGTACGAAGCATGAACAGTGCGCCTTAGGATATAGTAAAACCGCGAGCCTATCAGATTTTTTGTGAATGTTTTTCAAAAAATTTGATCAAATCTTCCTTCCTGGTTTTACCTTTTGCCACATTCATTATTTGATTGTACAGTGTTTCGTCAGCGCAATTAAATTCATAGCCGTTTATGTCCAGAAATACCAATGAACTTGCCAATGCTGCCCTTTTGTTGCCGTCAATAAACGGATGGTTTTGACAAATATGAAACGCATAAGCGGCTGCCATTGCGGGAACTGTTTCATGCAAATATTGTCCATTAAAACTTGACTGGGGCATGTATATTGCGGAACTCAACAGATTGATGTCTCTAACGCTATATATACCGCCGTAATTTCGTATTTGATTTTCCAGTATTTGCAATACTTCGGATAA
>JAIRUO010000033.1 GCA_031254385.1 Treponema sp.
TCCTTCATGTACATGGGCTGGTGATTTATGGCACGCAGTTCAGCCAGATCAAAAAAAGCCGAAACCATGTGATTGAGAGTTACAAGTTCCTTCTCACTCAGGTAGTTCTTTGCGATTCCGATATCGCTTTTGTGCGGTTTTTTTTTTTTTTTTCTGGTCAGTCCCATAAAAGGAGCTTGCGCGTCTGCCCTCCGGGCAATTACCTCGGATGCGGTTTGCCCGTGCGCCGCATAATGGATCTTGTTTTGGACGATTTTGAAGAATTTCAAAGTTTCAGACGCTTTTTTATCGTAGTCCATGCTTGTGGCATAAAGGTCAAGTACCTGGCGGTAAATTAACTTCTCGCTGGAACGAATGTCGCGGATTCGCGCCAAAAGCTCTTTCCAATAGTTGCCGCCACCCGCCTTTTTAAGCAGATCATCGTTCATGGCAAACCCTGTGACTCGATATTCCTTCAGCAGATTAGTCGCCCAAATGCGGAACTGTGTACCCCGCTGGGATTTTACGCGGTAACCAACCGAAATAATGACATCAAGGTTATAGTGTCTGGTATTACGAGAAACACTACGGTTTCCCTCTATTTGAACTTGTAAGTATTCCTTACAAGTTGCATTTTGGTCTAATTCGCCTTCTTGGTAAATATTTTTGATATGGAGGGTTATGTTTTGAGGTGTTGTCTGAAACAACTCCGCTATTTGGGCCTGCGTCAGCCAGACACTCTCATTTTCCATGAGGACATTTATTTTAGTGATGCCGTCTTCTGTTTGATAAATAATAATTTCAGATTTGCTTTTTTTCAAAGTCAATACCCCCAATGGCAGTTATCCTAAAATTTCGGATAACTGTAGTTTTATGCCACAAAAACAAATTTGTCAAATCTCATACCCTATTGCCTCTAGCCGTTTCTTGATTTCTTTTTCAAGAGCATGGCCTTTTTTGAACATTTCCGATAACTCACCCGTCAAACGAGTCATTTTTTCCTCAAATGGCTCGCCATCATCCTCTTGCTCTTCAATACCAACATAACGACCCGGTGTAAGAATATAGTCCTGCTTGGCGATTTCCTTGGTTGTTACAGCGGCACAGAAGCCCTTTATGTTTTCCAATGTACCATTATTGAACGCCTTGAAGATTGTGGCGATCTTGGTAATATCTGCGGCTGTCATTTCACGTAGACTACGGGTTACCATTGTTCCCATATTTCGCGCGTCAATAAACAGCGTCTTACTTTTTTGTTTTTTGGCACGGTTCAAAAACCATAGTGAAACAGGAATCTGGGTGGTGTAGAAAAGCTGTGTCGGCATAGCAATAATACCTTCCACTAAATCATTTTCAATAATTGCCTTTCGAATCTCTCCTTCGCCACCGCTCTGTGAGGAAAGTGAACCATTTGCAAGTACCATGCCTATTTTTCCATTTGGTGAAAGATGAAAAATCATGTGCTGAAGCCATGCAAAGTTGGCATTACCAGTTGGCGGCAAGCCGTATTTCCATCGTTGGTCATCGTTTAATGAACCATCATTCCAGTCGGAGAGATTAAATGGGGGATTTGCGAGGATAAAGTTTGCTTTAAGCGTTGGGTGCAAGTCATTATGGAATGTATCAGCATTATACCCGCCGATATCGGCTTCAATACCGCGGATAGCAAGGTTCATCAATGCCATTTTTCGAGTAGTCGGATTAGAATCTTGACCATATATTGAAATGTCCATCCTGTTTCCACTATGGCTTTCTACAAATTGCGTGGATTGTATGAACATACCCCCTGAACCACAGCACGGATCGTACACACGTCCCTTGAATGGTTGTAACACTTCAACGAGTGTCCTTACTACGCAGGATGGTGTATAAAATTCGCCTGCTCTTTTACCTTCTTGCTCGGCAAACCTGCCAAGGCAGTATTCATAAGTACGACCAAGAATGTCCTTGTCCGTACCGTGTTCTATCATCTGAATATTGGTAAAAAGATCAACTACATTTCCGAGACGGCGCTTATCCAATTCGTTGCGGGCGTAATTCTTTGGCAGTATGTCTTTTAACCGTTTATTTTCTTTTTCAATTGCTCGCATAGCATTATCAATTACAGTGCCTATTTCTTCTTTATGAGCGGCTTCAGCAATGACACTCCACCGCGCTGAAGGTGGCACGAAAAAAACATTCCTCTCAGTGTAAGCATCTTTGTCTTCTACATCATCATCGTCTTTTAATTCACGGTAACGCTCTTCGAATTTATCAGAGATGTACTTTAAAAATATAAGCCCTAATACAACGTGTTTATACTCAGAAGCATCCATATTGCCACGAAGTCCATCGGCTGCCTTCCAGATTTGCTGTTCAAAGCCGATGCTTGCTGTGTTACTGCTGTTTACTATAGCCATGTGTTTATCTCCTTCTTGTACATTGCGCTTGTTCTTAACCCTATATTTTATTGTATCATTTTTACCCTATGATCTTCAATAAGCAAATCTTTCAAGCCGTCTCGCCGCATCTGACAGTTACTTTTCAAGTATTTTTCCATTTTCAAGCATATTCGGAATAATGGGCCTGTCAAGCCAGTGACCATCACTGCTTTGTATTTGCTCGGTGAATTCTTCACGAACAAATTTACATCTGTCTATAACTTTTCCGTCTTTTTCAATTTTTATGTAAAGCCCTTCCGCTAAATCGGAATTATCGCTTTGACG
>JAIRUO010000103.1 GCA_031254385.1 Treponema sp.
GTTGCTACCGGGTTACCTGGAATGAGTCGGGGCAGGATGAAATTCAATACGACCGCTATAAATAGGGTTAATAAATACCAGGCAGATTTTTTTACAAAATATTTTTGAAGGCCCTTCAATTCCGTATCCTCCTTTGGGCGTAAAAAAAAACAGGGGCTATCCAAGCATGGACAGCCCCTTAGTAATGTGGCTTTACTTCAGTCTAATATTGTAAAGACCCATGATTCCGTAGCCATCGCTCAGGATGGTGGGCGGAATGCCGCTACCCAGTTTCGGGAAGTTGGTCCATACAACGTTGCTCGCATTGTAGAAGAACGCGGGCCTGTACATAAGGCCAATGGAGGGCATTTCATCAAGGTAGATCTGGTTAAGTTCTGTCCAGAGCGCCTTGAGGGTTGCTGCATTGGTTTCGTTAGGTATAAGCGCAAGGATCTGATCCGCTCTTGCGTTTACCCAGCGGCCCCAGTTCCCTATAGAGTTTGGGGTTCCAACTGGCGGAAGATAGGTGCTGCCCATGGCTGTGCGTGCCCTGCTCCAGGGCTGGCTAATGCCCATGCCGCCAAGATTGTTCATGAGTATGTCGAAATTTCCGCTCTGCATGTCATCTGTCCATACAGGCTGTTCGGGGAAGTAGGTGGTAAGGTCCATGCCGATCTGGCGTCCTGCCTGGGCTACAATTTCCAGGGACGCGTTCCAGTCTGACCAGCCGTAGGGACATTCAAGCCTGAACGAAAGCCTTACTCCGCCCTTGGCCCTAATGCCATCAGCGCCTCTGACCCAGCCAGCCTGATCCAGGAGGGCGTTAGCGCCGGCAACATCCATTGCGCTCCACTGGTAGCGAGCTAAATCAGGAAGATTAATAAGCGCTTGTTCAGATTCAGTGGGAAGCATAAATGAGGCTTGTTTCGTAGCGGTATAGCCGGACATGGCCGTGGTTCCGATTTGGTCGTAGTCAATTACCATGGCAAGGGCCTTGCGTACTGCTTTGTCATTAAGGCCGGGCTTTTGCGTATTAAAGATGATCGAAGGAATCATGCCTGGTATGTAGTAGGGAGCCACGGGAATATAGGTTTCTACTCCCGCAGAGAAGTATGTCCATATAGAGGCAGTAAACTGCTGGGACATATCAACTTCGCCCCTGCGGAGAGCTTCGTCGCCGCTGGCATTGTCTTTATACTGATTCTGGGCAATGTACCTGGGAGCGGGGAGTTTCCCGTAGCGGGAAGAGTGCTGTCCCCAATAGTTTTCATTACGGATGAGCACGACTTTGGTATCGTCACCATAGTACCAGCGATAAGGCCCGGTTCCAGCCGCGCTGGCATCCCAACCGGCGAAAGCTCCAAGAGAATTGTTTGCAGTCGTAATATCACCGCTGGCAAGTTTTGCTTCCCAATAGGCTCTGGAAGTAATTGAGAATTCACTGATGGCCTGTTCAACATTTAACCTGTTGAAATCTGCCCCGGTTTTTGCCTGGAATACTACTGTATAGTCCCCTTGGGCTGTAACGCTCTGTAAGTATTCCCAATATCCTGACGCACCAATTGTGTATGTCTTGGCCAAATTAAAGGAATAAACTACGTCAGCCGCAGTAAGTGCGGCTCCGCTTGTAAATTTGACATTCCTGTTAAGCTGGACGGTCAGGGTCTGTCCGCTCCAAGAAAAGGAATCGGCAATCTGAGGTTTGAGCGTATTGGTCATCTGGTCATAGACAAACAGGGTTTCAAAAACCAACTGGCGGTGTCCGCCGCTGGCCAAAGCGTTATTGCTGTTAAAGCCATAGGGGTTAACTCCCCGTGGTGCGCCCCACTGCTGCCCGTTGTAATACAAGGTCTGGTTTCTGGGCAGGTTATAAGCATCTACAGCCCCTGCGGACCCGGTAGCCGCCCCGGCTTGGCCGCTGGCAAAGGCAGTCCCTGCGGCGATTACCAAAATCAGCGCAAGGGAAAGTAACATTTTAGTTCGTTTCATGCGAAATCTCCTTAATTTGGATCTTTAATTTACATGGGCCAGACGGCTCATGAACGGAATATTATATTTCTATATACTCCATTAATATTATTATTATACCACTAATTCATATTGTCAACAAAAAAGTGGTAAAATAAAGAATGTTTCTGCGGGAGCTTGATGCAAAACTCAATACCATACAAGGCATAGGCCCTGCCGCGCTGCGAACCCTTTCCCGCCTGGGTATTAGCGATGTTAGAACCCTGCTTTGCCATTATCCCCGGGACTGGGAAGACCGTTCAAAGACAGTGCCGCTTAGGGACTGGAGCCGGGACAAGGTTTGTACACAGGCAAAGGTGCTGACCCATGAGTGGTTCGGCGCAGGGCGAATGAAGACCCTCAAGGTATATATAGAAGATGATACTGCACGGGCTGCACTTATCTGCTTTAATAGGCCTTTTCTGGGCAAACAGCTTCCGGAGGGTCTGACTGTCAGTATTTACGGACATTTCTACTATAAATACGGCGAGATTCAGTCTAATTCTTTTGAGATAGGGGATGCGAAGGACAGCAGTTTTGGCCGCATATTGCCGGTTTACCCCCTTACAAAGGACTTAACGCAGGCCATAATCCGCAAGTTTACCTGGCGAGCCCTTGCCAAATACTCTGGCGATTTGGAAGACGAGCTGCCGGAATTTATAATACTGCGGGACAGGCTCCTTTCCAAGGCGGAGGCCATAAAGGCAATACATTTCCCTTCGTCTTTTGCGGAAAAGGATCAGGCTCGCAAAACCCTGATCTATGAGGAGCTTTTTTATCTTGAACTGATGACCGCCCACAGGGTTCAGAAACGTAAAAAGGCGGCGCATGGTTTTAAGGCAAACGTCGGCGGATCTGCTCTCTGCTCCCTGCTCCCTGCTCCCTGTTCTTTGCTTACGCCCCTGCAAAAGCGCCTGATTGAAAGGCTGCCCTTTTCCCTGACTGCGGGCCAGCTTGAGGTGATTCATGAAATTAACGCCGATATGGACAGCCCCTACCCCATGGCCCGTCTGCTCCAGGGGGACGTTGGATCGGGGAAAACCCTGGTTGCTTTTCTTGCTTGTTTAAGGGCTATTGAACAGTCCGGGGCAGAGCGTTCAGGCGGTCAGGCAGTGCTGATGGCCCCTACGGAACTTTTAGCCCGCCAGCACGCAGAAAACGCTGCCCGGCTTCTGGAACCCCTGGGCCTCCACATCGCGTTCCTGACGGGCAATCTTAAAGCAGCGGGCCGCTCAAGGCTCCTTTCAGCCCTTGAGTCAGGCGATATAGACATGGTTGCCGGAACCCACGCCCTCTTTTCCAAAGATACTGTCTACCGGAACCTTCGCCTTGTGGTAGTGGACGAACAGCACCGTTTTGGCGTGACGCAGCGCCAGGCTATAATGGAAAAAGGGGACAGGCCCAATCTGTTAATGATGAGTGCCACCCCCATTCCCAGAACCCTGGCCCTTACGGTCTTTGGCGATCTGGATGTTTCGGTGATCCGGGATATGCCGCCGGGACGTAAACCCATCAAAACCCATCTGGCTAAAACCTCCAACGCGGACAAGGTTTATGATTTTGTCAGGAAGGAGCTAGCCGCCGGGCGGCAGGCTTATTTTGTCTATCCCTTAATAGAGGCTTCGAACTCTGGTTCGTCGAACCAAGGTTCAGGCGATACATCTGCGGAATGGCTTCAGGATCTGAAGGATGCAGAAACCATGGCCGATAAGCTTTCGAAAAAAGTTTTCCCCCAGTACCCGGTCGCGCTCATCCATTCCCGCCTTGATGAAGATGCCAAGCGCAATATAATGGATAATTTCCGCAAGGGTGAAATCAGAGTTCTGGCCGCCACCAGCGTTGTTGAAGTGGGGGTTGATGTGCCCAACGCTAGCTGCATGGTTGTAGAGCATGCAGAACGCTTTGGCCTGGCAGCCCTTCACCAGCTACGGGGCAGGGTAGGCCGGGGTGATGCCCAATCTTACTGTTTCCTTATTTATTCGGACCAGGACGTGCCGCCGGAACACGCTGGAACCGCGCCAGAACTGCTTGGCGAAGAAGAACGCAGCCGCGAAGGGAAGCGGCTCATAGTAATGCTGGAAAACACCGACGGCTTTATCATTGCCGAAAAAGACCTGATCTTCCGGGGGCCGGGCCAGATAACAGGCATCCAGCAATCAGGCTATCTTAGCCTTGGCATTGCCGATCCAATCCGGGATTCTGCAGAGCTTGAACAGGCCCGAAACGATGCTTTTGCGGTGATAGAGTCCGATCCGACCCTGTCAAAAGCTGAAAACCAGAATATTTCTGAAGTATTAAAACGCGCCCCGCCTTTTGGCGATGTAACTTTATGATTTCTATTTCTAAATCCTAAATCCTAACCCCTAAATCCTTCTACTAGCTGCCTACCAGCAGGCGGCCCAGGTCTTGTAGTTCGGGAATGCTTTGATAGGCGGGCTTTTTGCCCTTAGAATTGGCTTTGTCTATTTCAACCAGTTTGATGAATATTTCATGTACCAGGTCCGCAAAAAGTTGAATATTTGACGCGAAATTATTGACAGCCATATCCCTGAGTACCCGGTCAGAGCCTCCGGATCTGTCGCTGGAAAGACGCTGGCGCAGACTCGGAACCAAATCCCGCCGGGTTACAGAAACAAAACGGCCGGCCGCAACGAGCTGAAGGTAGAGTTCATCGAGGAGAAATCCCTGGTATTGGAAATGTTCGCCAAAGCCCGTCAGTCTTTCTATCGAATCCCAGACCTGTTTCTCCAGGGGCAGTTGAAGGAGTGCCGGTCGGATAAAGCGGTTGGATATGTTGGCATTGTAATGAGCACTAATGCGTTCAACTAATCTGTTGATCTCTTCATCTCTTACAACCATTTCCTTATTTTACTATTCAATACCGGAATTGACAAGCATAAGAGGGAGCAAAAAATTTCAAAAAAAACAATAATTATTTAATTCGCCATATAAAGGTTGCACCTATATTTCCGGTGAATAAATTTAACTGCCTGTCTTTACCGGGATAAGCGAATAAATAAGAACCGGTTAAATAGACATTCCACGAAATTTTATCCCCATGATAACCAAAAGAAAATTTAGGCAGTGCCTGCAAACCTAAATGCAGGTCTAATTTTTTATCGGCTAATGAAATCATCAGATCTGTTCCACCGACAAGCAGCATGTTAAGAAAAAGGCTTTTATTGAATATCCAGGTATACGAGTATCCAATATTTGGGCCAAAATGCAGATAATATTGGTCTTTATAAGCATTTTGGGCCGTATAACCACCAGACTTCATTGATGAAAAGAATACTCCTCCGCCCAGCAGGAGGCTTCCATTAGACATTGATTGCTTTTTGTCAAGGACATAAACGCTGCTTAATGAATGGTTCTTGTTGAAAATAATTTCATGCGTTAAGCCTATATTAAGTAGATTTAAGGTAGCCGTTTCACCAGGTCCCCTATCCACATGCCAAAAGTCGGTGTTGTATTGTAAATAGGCATAATTATAGCTACCAGTGCCAAAACGGTCTATTTTTATATCCAGTGCAAGACCTTTTTTGGTTTCTGTTTCTTGATATCGAACTGGAATGCTCATCGAGAATTTTATTATAAATCCAAAAATACCAATCCCTATACCAAGATCCAATGGCTTATTTGCCGTAAAATAAGACGGTTCCGCATTCTGTTGAAATATCATAAGTTTATAGTCCGCAAAAACCCGTAATGTAAGTGTCTTACTTAATTTAGTAATTTCCGCTTCCTGCTGTTCCTGAGCATAAACAGCAGATGATACGGCTAATAAGAGAATTAAGCTGATTAAAATTTTTGTTTTCATAAGGTATTATAGCATAGTGGCGATACTGGCTGTCAAGTAATTGCATTTCTGTCTACTTTTGTAGACAGTATATTAGTATGAGAGGAAGCTATATATTGATGAAAGCAATGATACGTCCCCTATTTTTTCGTTTGGTTTTTCCCTGTGTAATTTCCTGGATTGTAATATCCTGCGGATTCGATGGCCAGGCGGCAGTGCTTTGGACAGACAGGCCGGAATTTGTCTTCTATGCGGAGCAATTTAATGCAGCGCAGGATAGATATAAGGTCGAAGTCTATTATTATGAATCGCCGGTACAAAAACTGGATGAAGGCGGGGCCTTTCCTGACATGGCAGCCGCAAGCTGGCTTAAAGACGCTTCGGCCAAGGTAACATTCCGCCCGCTGGATGACCTTTTTAACAAGGAAGTACCGGGCTGGGCAGCATTCTACCCCCGGCTTTTGGACACGGGAAAAATTGAGGGGAAGCAATATCTTCTGCCTGTTTCATTCAATATCCCTGCTATGGTCTTCCTCTCTGAATACAGTCAATATATGTCAAATCCCTTTACCATAACAATGGAAGAGATTATGACCAGGAGCAGGGAATTTAACGCTCAAAGTAACGGGGTTTATACACGGATGGGCTTTTCTCCCACCTGGAATGAAAATTTTCTTTTTATTGTGGCTGTGCTCCTGAATGCGGGGTTTCATGAAGCCGCTCCCCTTGCTTGGGATGCTGATGCCCTGGAACAGGCCATGCTGTGGGTACGGCAGTGGATAAGCGAAACCAATACCGACATACAGGCGGAAGATGATTTTGTTTTCAAGTATATGTATGATCCTCCTGCAAAACTGATTAGTTCCGGGCGCATTCTTTTTACCTATATGGATAGTTCCGAAATTTTTACCCTGTCAGAGGAACGCCGGGCAAATCTGGATTTCCGGTGGATAGCGGAAAACGATAACATACCTCTTGATGAAGCGTCGGTCTATTTTGGCATTCACAAAAAGGCGAAGGCGAAAAATGCGGCCTATGCCTTTGCCCGCTGGTTCTTCCAGGCCGATACCCAGCGCATGCTTTTGGAGACCAGCAAATCAAAACGGCTAATGGAAACATCGTTTGGCATAGGCGGCGGATTTTCGGCAATGAGGAACGTAACTGAACAGGTCTTTCCCCAGTTTTACCCCAGTTTGCTTGGACGCATGCCGCCGGAATCTTTTTTATTGGCGCTGGCCATACTTCCCCATCACTGGATGTCAATAAAGGAAAGGGTGATTCTGCCTTACCTTAAGGAGAGGGTACGCCATACAGGGGAAGAGGAAATACGTCCTCTGGATCGCCGCGTTGCCGACTGGTACAGGCTCAACCGGGAGTAGGTCTTGCCCATGCGGATTATTGCGGATCTTCATATACATTCAAAATATTCAAGGGCAACCAGCGCAAAATTAACACCCCCATATCTGGATCATTGGGCAAGGGTTAAGGGTATTTCCCTTCTGGGATCGGGAGATTGCACACATCCCGTTTGGCTGAGTGAGTTACGCGAAAACCTTGACGATGCGGAGGAAGGTTTTTTCACTTTAAAGGAAGATGTGCGCCGATCCTTTTGTGAAGGGCCCGCTCTTTCGGAAGCCTTACCCAAACCGACCCCGCCCGAGTCGGTGCCGGAGTCTGCCAATAAAGCGCGTTTTGTGCTGACCGGGGAAATAAGCACCATCTACAAGAAAGGGGGTAAAACCCGGAAAATACATCACGTTGTAATCCTTCCCGATTTTAAGGCTGCGGCGGCGTTTCAGATAAAACTAGAACAAAGGGGGAACATCAGGTCTGACGGAAGGCCAATATTGGGGCTGGACTCACACGACCTTTTGACCATGCTCCTTGATGCTGATGAGCGTTCCATACTAATACCCGCTCATATATGGACACCCTGGTTTTCTGCGTTAGGCGCTAACTCAGGCTTTGATTCGATTCAGGAATGTTACGGCGATCTGTCTTCTTATATTCCCGCAGTGGAAACAGGGCTTTCCTCAAATCCGCCCATGAACTGGGCCCTAGAATCCCTGGACGGTTTTTCTATTGTTTCCAATTCCGATGCCCATTCGCCGGACAAGCTGGGCAGGGAAGCGACCATTCTAGAGATGGAGCTGTCATACAGATCTTTTGCCAAATCCCTAAAAGATAAGTCTCATAGAGACAGAATACTTGGCACTATCGAATTTTTCCCGCAGGAGGGCAAGTACCATTACGATGGCCACCGGGCCTGCAAGGTCTTTCTGGACCCGGAAGATGCTGATCACCGGGACGGCATTTGCCCTGTCTGCCACAGGCCACTTACCCCCGGAGTGATGGGCAGGGTTCTGGATTTGGCTGACCGCCCTGTTGACGAAACAGCCCCCTGTCCCCAAAACGGAAGGCCAAATTGCAAGCCGTATTATTCGCTTATTCCCCTAAAGGAAATTCTTGGGGAACTGCTTGGAACCGGCAGCAGTTCCAAAAAAGTCGAATCCGCCTATGGAGTGCTCATCGAGAAAGCTGGAAGCGAATTTGCCATACTCCTGGATATGGCGACCGAAAGCATAGGTAAGCTGTCCTGTCCCGGCCTTTCCGCAGAGCTTTTGTCATCCGCCATAGACCGAATGCGCCGGGGCGAAGTGTTTATTTCTCCCGGTTATGACGGCGAATACGGCGTTATACGCACTTTTGACCCAGGAACCTTCTCTGCGGGAAAAACAAGAGAAAAAGAGGGGTTATTTGAAGATGCTGGATCGCCGGATACGAAAAAATCCGCAGGAAAAGAATCACTGACTAAAAAAAGAAGCAGCAAATCTAAAGCTGTAAGCGTAAACAAGCCCAGACTGCCGTTAAGCCTTAATGAAGATCAGAGCGCGGCGGTAAATTCAAAAAAACCGAAGGCTTTGATAATAGCCGGGCCCGGAACTGGAAAGACCGCCCTTCTTGCCGTAAAGATCAGCAACCTTATCCGTGAAGGCTTGGATGCTGACTTCATACTGGCCTTAAGTTTTACGGTTAAGGCTGCGGCTGAATTGCGCGAACGCATTGAAGCACAGAAAATACCCAGAGTATCAACCTTTCATTCGCTTTGCGCTTCGATACTGAGGGACCAATATAAGGAAGCAGCCTTACCAGCAGACTTTGGTATTTTGGGTGAAGCAGAAAGAACAGCGATTCTGGAAGACATATGCACAGCAAAACGCGGCGCAGGCCAGCCCAATGTCAGCACCCGGCATCTTTCAGACTATATTGAAGAAAGAAAACGTTTTCTCTTTCTTCCCAAAGAAAATATTGACGAATTAAAACGCATACTGCCATCATCTTTGATTTCACTAATTCCCGATAGGCTGCAGAATATTCAAGATTCTGTTTTTGAGCAATTATACGAAGAATACAGGAATCGGCTTCGTTCATCGGGCATGGTAGATTATGACGGCCTTATTGCCGGAACCGTAAGGCTTTTAGCCCTAAGGGAAGATCTGCTTACAGCATACCGCAATAGATTCCGGCATATATTTGTAGATGAATATCAGGACATTAACTTTGCGCAATACGCCCTAATACGATTGCTGGCACCGGCTGAAAAAGATAGCCCGTCCCTTTGGGTCATAGGCGATCCGAATCAGGCCATTTACGGGTTCAGAGGTTCCGACAAGGCGTTTATAGACCGTTTTCAGCAGGATTATCCTGAAGCGGCCTGTTTTACCCTGCAAAAAAGTTTCCGCTGTAGTCAGCCCATTATTGAGGCTGCAGGACGCCTTACCCATACTGTGCTGGAAGGCGTAAGTGTCGCGGAAACGGTCAATGAAAAAACGGGCTTGTATACTGTCCCGGTTAGCCTTTTCCGCAGAGAGTATAGAACTGAAAAATCAGAAGCCGAAGGGATTGCGCGTACCATTGCATCTCTTCTGGGAGGAACCAGCTTTTACGCGCTGGACTCCGGGGCCGCTGGTCAAGACGGCTATATCAGCCAGGAAGACCTTGCCCCCGAAGACTGCGCCGTGCTTGTGCGTACAGCAGCGTTAGCTGAACCTATAACCAAGGCCCTGAACGATCACGGCATCCCTTTCGATGAAATTGAATCATCCTGGTGGGATGATGAGCCTGTAAAACTGCTCATTGCCTTTTTGAAAGAACGGAATTCTGCCGCACTGGGAAACATAACGCTAGGCGTTACGCTAAACGTTACGCCAAATCTCACTTCTGTGGAAGTAGAAGTACTTAACGCCTGGGAAACCCTGAGCAAAGAAAAAAGCATATCCCCCAAGAAGAAAAATGCAGCAATTCCAGAAAGCATAAGCAGATTCATACATCTGGCGAAATTTTTTGGCACTGTTCAGACTCTGCTGGACACACTTTCAACCAGCCAAGGGGCCGGTGTCCGGGGCGCCCTGGGAATGGCGACTGATATTTCCCATGGAGTCAGGGTCATGACCATTCACGCTTCAAAGGGCCTGGAATTCGATCATGTTTTTGTGGCCGGTCTGGAAGAAGGAATGCTCCCCTTTACCCTTTATGAAGACAGCGGAAATGAAGAAGCTCTTTCCGAAGAACGGCGGCTTTTGTATGTTGCCATGACCAGGGCCCGCAAAGGACTTTGGCTGTCCCACGCTGCCTCGCGTTATTATAGGGGTCGTGTCCTAAAAGCTCCGGCCAGCCGTTTCCTGTCTGAGCTGGCCAGCCTGGTTCTTCTTTTGAAGGAAGAAAAAACAAGGGAAGAAAAAACCATTAAAAGAGACTCACAAATGTCATTGTTTTAGAGCATTCCCAAGCCCTTCATGGGCTTACAGTTTTGTGGTATACTGAACTACGAGGGGTAAGCATGAAAGTTGTTGTTATCGGCGCCCAATGGGGCGATGAAGGAAAGGGAAAGATAGTTGATTATCTGGCCGGAGAAGCGCAGATAATAGTGCGTTTTTCGGGCGGCGCAAATGCCGGCCACACCATAGTCATTGGCAAAGAACAGTACGCTTTGCATCTTATCCCTTCGGGGATACTCTATCCTGACAAGATGGTAATTCTGGGGGCAGGTATGGTTATTGACCCGGAAGCCCTTTTCAAAGAAATACAGATGCTTGAGGACAGGGGCATAGACACAAAAGGCCGGGTGCTTATTTCCGACCGTGCGCACATTGTCCTTCCCAGGTATATCACCATAGATAAAGAGAGAGACGCGGCAAGAAAAAAACCCATTGGCACTACTGGCCGCGGCATTGGGATTACTTATTCCATGAAGAGCGACAGGGACGGTATACGGTTTGCCGATCTTGAGTGGAAGGAAAAGATGGATGAACTGGATCAATCAGATCGGGATTTCCTGGAGCCCTATATTGGCAGGCTAAAGCCCATGATCACAGACCTTTCCGGTTATCTGGGGCATCACAAAAATTCCCTTACGCTTTTTGAAGGTGCACAGGGAGCGCTGTTGGATCTTGACCTGGGAACCTATCCTTATGTTTCCAGCGGAATGTCCGGCGCTGCAGGCGCTGCGATAGGCGGCTGTGTCGGCCCTCGCGGCCTGGACAGGGTGCTTGGCGTGTTCAAGGCATATTCCACCAGGGTCGGCAACGGCCCCTTCCCTACTGAATTCAATACGGCCTCTGAAGACGAGCTATGCCGTTATGTAAGAGAGACAGGCAGGGAGTACGGTGTTACCACCGGAAGGCCCAGGCGTTGCGGCTATCTGGATCTGGTGGCCCTTCGTTACGCATGTCAGACCAACTCCATCGATTCCCTGGTAATGACCCACCTGGACGTTTACGACAGCCTTGACGAAATAAAAGCCTGCGTTGCCTACCGCATCGGCTCAAGAATGGTTGAAGCATTCCCGGCCTCAATAGAAGCCCTAAACGCGGCTGTACCTGTACTCCGCAGTTTTCCCGGCTGGAAGCGACCCCTTAATAACGCGCTTACCTACGAAGAATTTCCCGTAGAAGCCATGGAGTATATTGAGTTCATACAGCGTCACTGCGAAACTCCTATTGATATTGTATCCGTTGGATATGATAGGAAGGAGACTATTATCAGGAAGAGTCCCTGGGCGAAGTGAGGGGGATTATTACTTTGTGGCATCAGAAAGAACAGTGGGATTGTTGACGGCATATTTCAACACTTCGGCCATGATGCCAGTATAGCCGTTGCCCATTGTTTTATAGCTTTCCAATATGTCAGGGGCAATGCGAATCGTTACCGACCGCTTTTTTTTGCGTCGGTTGCGTTCAGCCGCTAGGTGCGCGAACTCTTTTAGGGCTTCTGGCGAAGAAGGCGGGCAATCTTCCGTATATTTAATAGGCCCCCGTGCCGCTCTTTTCACTTCTTGGATAACTTCTTTAGGTATTTTTTGCCCAACCTTTACCGTCGATCTGATAATAGCCATTGTAGCTTCTCCTTTCCGCCTTGTTTGCAGGACGGGCCATAATAATACGCTTGTTTTCCCCGCGTTCCGTATAGACCACAAAAAGCACTTTGCCGACCATACCCAAAGTTTGAAGCCGTTCTTCTCCGGAAGTGTTCCTCTCACTCCGATCAAGGCGTTCAAGTCTTTCGGGATCGATAAAAACATATTGAGCCGCTTCAAAGCTCAATTTGTGCACTTGTTTGTTGAGTATGTTTTTCTCTTCATCCCACTCAACCCCGACCAGCTTCACATTTTAAACGTATTGCATTATGTAATACTTGTCAAGGGGAATCGCCCTGCAGTATCGCCTTCCAGCCCTCGGCGTCCTGCCTCGGGCTTCCAGGCCGCGTTTTTTGCTAAAATGGCATCCTGCCATTTTACATGAAAAATCATACGCACCTGCTTTGATTTTTCATGCAGCAAAAAACGTTCGATTCCCCGACTAATCCAATAACGGTAACATATTTGGCTTTATTATACATTTTTTGTAGACTGTTGCTTTTCCAGCCAAGGCGGGGAATCGAACCCCGGACCTGTACATTACGAGTGTACTGCTCTGCCAACTGAGCCACCTTGGCGCTAGTGATTAAGGGAAACTATACCTAATTAAAAATAATATTTCCAGCCCATACATTGCTTCACGACGTATTTTCCTATATTATATATAGAGTTAGACAAAATGGAGGAATTTATGTCAGATACTACAAATCCTTTCCAGAGTCCTGAGGCAGATTCCCAGGTGGTCAGACCCTTGGTATCTCAAGGAGCGCTTTCTGAAATCATGGTCAAATACCTGATCGGTGCTTCGCCTTGGCTTCGTTTTCTGGGGATCATGGGATTCATTGGCTGCGGTTCCATGGTTTTAGTGGGAATAATGAGTTTCGCCTATGTGCCATTTGCTGGAGTCGGGCTTGATGAATCACTGGGTGATGTTTTTAGCGTTCTCATTGGAACATTGGCGCCGATGGCAGCAGTTTATGCTGTTTATTTTATTGGTGCGGGAGTTGTTTCGTTTTTTCCTGCCCTGTTTACCTATAAATTCGGCACAATGATACGCAGTTATTCAATGACCAATTCAGAAGCGGACCTCGAACAGGCATTTCGGAACAATGCCTCGCTTTGGAAATTCAAAGGGATATTAATGATTATTAGCCTGGCCGCTGTTCCTATTCTGATTATCATCTCTGTAGTTATAATAGCTGCTGCTATGACTTTGGCTATGTAATGCCTGGTATAGAAAACCGGGGAATTAATACTTCTTCTTCAACAGAAAGTACCGGGTTGGATTCATCCCTGGGAATGCAAACCCCGGAAGGTATAGAGTATCTCCTTTTTCCTGCGGGAATTACCGTGCGGGCCTGCGCCTGGGGCATTGACAGCCTAATCAAAGGTGTTGCGCTTTTTGTTTTCCAAATGATTGCCTTATATTGGAGTTATCTTTTTGGAATATGGCTTTTCTTACTTGTGTTTTTTGTTCTGGACTGGTTCTACTATTGCGGTTTTGAATTACTGGGGGACGGGCAAACCCCGGGCAAGCGTATAATGGGAATCAGGGTGGTCAACGGTGATGGGACGCCGATCAGGGCAGGGGCTTCTTTTCTTCGCAACTTGCTTCGCTTTGCGGACGGGTTTTTCTTCCTCTATCTGGTTGCCTTTATCTGCATGGCTGTGAGTCCCGGTTTTAAGCGCATAGGAGACTGGGCTGCGGATACATTGGTCGTTTATACAGCCCGCTCCATGATGCCCAACCGTTTTTCCCGCCGTATGCAGCAGCAGACTATTTCTTGGCTTAAAGACATACCCGCTATAGTTCCCGAATACAAATTAAGTTATGAAGAAAAACAGGGGCTGCTCATGTTTGCCCGGCGTTATCCGCTTTTGGGAAAAGAGCGTTCTGATGAAATTGCCCGTCCCTGGGCAGCCCGGCTCAGATCCGGCGTTTCTGATGACTCCCAGGTTTCCGATTCCGAATACCTTCTGGGAATAGCCCATACCATTAGCGGCACATTATGACCCAGCAAAGTTTTCTAAGCCGCCGTGAGGCTTTTTGGAATGAATACGAAGCGATTATCCGGCCAGGGAGAAAAAGCGTAAAAAAACAGGCAGCTTCTTTTCCCAGGATTTACCGTGAACTGTGCCAGGATCTAAATACCGCGCGGGCCCATGGATTTGATCCGTCCATTATAGAAAGGCTCAATATGCTGGTTCTGGAAGGGAACCAGCTTCTTTACAGCAACCGATCGTTTTCGTTTCGCATAATTGCGGATTTCATACTCCGTACCTTTCCAAGAGCAGTACGATCTCACTGGCGCGGTCTTTGCGTGGCATTGCTCTTGTTTTACGGGATTAGTCTTTTTTTTGGGTTTCTTTGCGTACAATTTCCGGTCATGGCTTACGAAATAATGGGTGAATATCAGGCCGATTCCCTTGAGCGCATGTATAATCCAGAAAGCTGGAGCTTCCTGAGCCCAAGGAATGTCAGTTCCGATGCGGATATGTTTGGCTATTATATTTACAATAATATTTCCATTGCCTTTGAAATATTCGCAGGGGGAATAATAGCAGGATTCGGGAGTTTCCTTTTCCTGATTTTCAACGCTGTGTATCTTGGAGCCGCGGCAGGGCATATTATAAATGTAGGTTACGGGAATACCTTTTTCCCCTTCGTCATAGCCCACAGTGCTTTTGAACTGAATGCTATTGTCTTGAGCGCACAGGCAGGACTTCTTTTGGGATACCGTCTTTTTTTTACCAGGGGCCTAAGTCGTTCTGCATCTATAAAAGAGGCTGGAAAAACAGCCCTGCCCCTGATTGCTGGAGCAACAATAATGCTGATTATCGCTGCGGCAATTGAAGCATTCTGGTCTTCCCGTCATGAGTTTCCCCTAATGCTGCGTTATGGCTCAGGCGCGTTATGCTGGCTTTTAGTGTTTTTATATTTCATTTTTGCGGGGAGGGAAAAGAAATGAACGCGCCCTCCGGCATTTTAGCTTTAAGAAAACGTGGCCTTTGGGAAGCCTTGGATTCCGGAATCCTGCTCTGGAAAGATAATTTTTTCTACTTTATTCCTTTTTTTGCGATACCGGTTTGGATAGCCGCATTTGCCCTGCTTTTTATTCCTTATGAGCTCCGCTGGCTCTCCTGGTTCGGACTTTGGTGGCTCAAGCCTCTATTTGACCGACTCTGCCTCCAGGTCATTTCCTCGCGGTTTTTCAGGCCCTCCCGTGAAACAGATTCTATTACTGGAACTACTTCATCTTCAATGCGCACAATACTAAAAGGCATTCCCAGAAATTTCTTCCCTTATCTATTGGGTGATATACTGTGGCGGCGTTTTAGCCCATTCCGTTCCACAAATATGTGCGTAAGGCTTTTGGAGCGGCTCAAGCCAAAGCAATACAAGGAACGTAAAAAGGTTCTTGTTCAGGGCGGCCTTAATTACAGCGCGCTCTTGAGCTTTTTGGCTCTGCCTTTGGAAGCAATACTGTTGGGTGGCGAGTATATTTTTGTGTTAGTCATGGCTGAGTTTTTTGTGCCTGGCATAAATTGGGATCTGCTTATTGGCGAGGAAAATATTATGCTCATCCTTTATGCAGCGTACTGCGTCAATTATATCCTGGTGGAAAGCCTCTGTGTTTCAATGGGTTTTGGCCTTTACATAAATTGCCGAAACGAAACGGAAGGCTGGGACATACAGCTTCTGTTTCAAAAATTTGCACAAAACAGTTCCAAAATCCTAAAAGCTGTTGTGTTATGCGTAGGACTGTTTGTAGGCGTTTTCTTGTATGCCGATGCAAATTCAGAAATGGATCAATTGCCGTCCTTGCCGTTCAAATATGGAGGGTATCCTCTAGAACCAAGGGAATATTTTCCTCCAAATTTTATGCCATTGGAACTGGTTCCAATGGAGAGCCTAGAAGAAATTCTTTCCTCCGATGATTTTGGCGGGACTACACCGTCCTGGAGGATAGTTGAAAAAAAAAGAAATGAAGAAATCAGGGATCTGCCCCAAATTAATTTGGACCCTTGGCTAAAAAAAATGAAAGAGTATCTGGCTCTGGCTCTAAGGGCGTTTATAGTTCTTGTGTTGGCTGGCTTTATTGTCTTTGCGCTGATAAGGCTCAAGATACTTAAGCGTTCAGGGCAGACAAAAAAAATCGGCAGGAATGTATATGCAAATCCTTTTGTCTCTGGCGAAAGGCCGGAGGCGTTATTCGACAAAGCCGATGATTATTTTCAACGCGGTTTGGTGCGGGAAGCCTGGGCATCCTGTTTATGCGGGGCCATTAGCGCATATAACCAATATATGGATATGTCTTTCCCGCCTGATGCAACTGAATACAACTGTCTTGAACTGGTCAGATCATATTTTAAACAAGAAGGCGTAAATTTCCATGCTAACGAGTTTGGCGATCTTGTGCGTAATTGGGTGCTTCTGGCTTATGGCGGAAGGAATCCCGCAGATGGTAGTTTTGAAAAAGCCCTTGAGTTTGGCAAAAATATAAGAAACAGTGCCGATTCTTTGGAGGCCCAAAGTGAATAAAAAATTATTGGGCTTTATAATTGGGCTTGCGGTAATAGGTGCGGGTTTATTTATTTTTTTTAATCTATACGAAATTGAAGATTACGATAAATACTTTCTGCCTTCAAGAGAAGCGCAGATAAATGAATACCTTGCTCTGGATCGCTGGCTGACGCTCGAAGGCCATACAGTCAGAGTCGAAAACCGCGGAAACCTTGATTTATTAAAAGACGCAGAGGCAGATGTCATTCTGATTCAGGAGCGGCTTTTTACCTGGAACAAAGGAGCTCTCGATTATCTTGATTCATGGGTTGAGCAGGGAGGCCGCCTTATTCTCTGTGTGGATTCTTACAGGGGCCGGTATCTTAATGAAACTCTGCAAGCATATTTGGATGAGCTGGGCGTAGCATTTGGCGAAGAACTTGAAGAATTAAGCGACGTGTATCTCTATGATCAGAACTTTCCTGTTTACGGGCGAAATATTATTCTAAAGGAACCTGAACCGGAATCGGAAGATGCAAGCCTCGAAGAAAATATATTAATGCTTAAGGATGTATACGGTTATGTACGGCTGATGCAGTGTGTCAGAGGCAACGGCACGGTAACTGTTACAGGAACCCCCCGGTTTATGACGACCAATAATCTTCGCTATGAACCTGACTCCCAACCTGATTCCCGGCTTTCCTGGTATCTGTTGGCGCATAACGTTGATATTCCGGAAGCTGGCTCCAC